>DASXWI010000213.1:0-7054 GCA_036503755.1 Saprospiraceae bacterium
GTGATATTGAAAACATGACCTTTACTTACTATGATGACTATAAGCAGAATGATCTTGTTTTTCAAAATTCATCGTTGGCTTTCCAATCGGTAACCTGGACGTCAAATCCCGATGCTGACACATGGCAGAAATTTGACCGGACGTTCGGAAAAATAACAGGTGTGAGTGTCCGCACGTTGAACAGCAATCAGTGGCACCACACCGTAAAATACTACGACAAGAAACAACGGCCGATTCAAACCGTTTCAACTCTACCTTCGGGAGGAACAAGTCGCTTTTCAGCGCTGTATAATTTTACGGGATCCGTTCTGCAATCGCGATCGGAAAAACATTCACAAGTGGCCTTTCGTCGTTATGTTTATGATCATAAAGGCAGGGTTCAAAAGCTCTACTTTAAATTCAACAACCAGCCTGAAGTCATTTTGTCTTCAGCGTCCTATGATCCATTGGGACAGACTACCGATAAAAAGCTATTCCCGGATGAGGGGGGAACGAACTTCCTGCAGTCCATCGACTACTCGTATAATATTAAAGGATGGCTGAAAAAGGTAAACTCTGCTACGGGGTCAGATGCCGGCGAGACAGATTATTTTGGATTGGAGATGGCTTATGAATCGGATGACTTTTTGACTTCATCGACGGCACGCAAGGATGGTTTGATCACGGCTGTTCGATGGAGGAACGATCTAACGTCAACTCAAAATCTTTTCAGTTTCGATTATGACAGCTGGAATAGGTTACAACACGCCAACTACAAAACCGGAACTGCCGCTGCGTGGAACGCGAATGATTTTTATTCCGAGAAAGATATCAGTTATGACCGTAATGGTAACCTGACCGGATTGAAAAGATACCGGAAGGTGGACCATATGGCCGTGAAGGAACTGATCGATGATCTCACGTACCAATATGGCAGTGGTGGAAACCAGTTAATGGCTGTAGCTGAAGGCAGCACCTCTTCTACTAAGGATCTTGGTTTTAAAGATGGGAATGTGTCTACCGATGATTATGCCTACGACCCGAATGGAAATGTTCTCTTTGACAAGAATAAAAACATTGTGAGGATAAACTACAATTATCTCGATTTGCCTGAGTTTTTGAAATTTTCTGACAGCACCAGCACAGAGATTTCATATGATGCTACCGGGAAACGCGTAAGCCGAATAGAAAGAGACACACAAAATAACATCGTGTTACGGACTGATTATGCTGGAGATCTTTTGTTGATTGATGGACTTCCGGCAGTTTTATTCCACGAAGAAGGGAGGCTTATCCCGCCTGCCTACGATAATAAAATCGACAATAAGGAGGCAAACGGGACGGAGGGCTATCCTGCCAAAAATACGGTGACGATCAGCAGCCAGGTTATTTCAAACCAGACCTATGTCAAAGCGGTATCAGGCACAGGTACGGCAAAATCTGGTATCTGGCCAATAAAAGGGACGCAAGGTTCTTCGGGAACAATTCCCGTCAAGCCAGGAGAAACCTATTCCTTCAAAGTGTTGGGGTACCAAACGGTTGGAGCTACAGCATCACTTTATGTTTCGTCAAATACCGGGGACGTTGTTTGGCCTGGAGCTGTTCTCCCACAAGGAAGCGTCAACGAGACTTGGGTAACGTCAACATTCACTGTTCCCGCAGGGGTCACTGAAATCAACGTTGGGGTCTTATGGCAAACTCCTTCCAATGGACACACTTTCTTTGTTAATCGTGTGGCTTTGTATAATACGGATTGGGAATTGCAATATTTCCTCACTGACCAGGTTGGAAGTCCGAGGGTCGTTTTGAGCACACAGCCCGGTGTTACCTCTTTGACCGCTACATTCGAAACCGAGAATCAGACAACTGAAGCGAATCAGTTTCTTAACATCAAGACAACCAACATTACGTCTATACCTGTTATCGCGAACGCTACCCCCGGAGGAAATGAATCAATCTATCTGGATCAAAACTATAACATCGGCCCTGCACGAAGCATAAAGGTTTTTCCGGGGGATAAAGTAGATGCATCAGCTCATTCTTATTATTCAAGTGCGTCCGGGCTTTCGAAGACGTTAGGTAGCGTTATGGCTGCCAAGTTGATTCAGGTAATGACTTCCACGGCACCCGTTCCCATTGATCAGGGTGTTAACAATGCTTATGCCTTTTCCGATAACCAGGATCCTGGCTTTGCTTTGTCACGTAACCAAGGACTGACCAGTCCGTCTGCTTTTTTGAACTATATACTCTTCGACATCAATTACACGCCGCTGGAAGCAAAGTCGTTTCCAATCTCGCCGACAGCGGGCAGCCGTCTACCGGTGACTATGGATCAGGTAAGTGTGAAGCAACCCGGGTATATGTTTGTCTATCTGAGTTTCGACAACAATTCACCCTATCAGGTACACTTTGATGACTTCAAGATACGTCATACCGAGAGCCCGGTAATCCAGATTACTGATTACTACCCCTATGGGATGACTGCAATGAACTGGGTACGCGAAGGTGAGACAGAGAATTGGTTTACCTTCCAACAAAAGGAGTATGATAAAAAGTCAGGGTTGAATGATTTTCATGCGCGACAATATGATGCTACTTTAGGAAGATGGTTCGTGCAGGATCCTGCCAATCAATTTCCGTCACCATATCTTGCTATGGGGAATAATCCTGTAAACGGTATCGATCCGAATGGTGAGGTTTATGTTGTTGATGACATTATTGTTGCTGCAGTTGGTTTCGTTTTTGGATACCTGGCTTACGGTGCCATTAACGACGATTGGGACAGTGATGCTGTCAAGGCCGGTCTCATCACTGCGGTAATGTTTGAAGCATCTTACTTATTACAAGGTGCTGGCGGAGCTGCGACCTCAAGTATGACAGCAGAAATGGCTGCGGACTTTGCGGTCCAAAAGGGTTTTACAATGCTTTTTTCTACAGCGATCCCTGCCATTCCAATTTATGAATCCGAGGACTTGAACCTCAGTGTACGTCCTACCCTTTCTACGTCGGGCGTTAGCGCAAGTGTTTCGGCGAGCTATCATAAAGGTAAAACAGACTGGACGTTGTCTGTAAACGGTGGAATTGCCGAAGGAGGCTTCTCTACTAGCATGGACCTGGGTGTTATGTATTCCACTAACAACTGGAGTTTCGGTGGAAACATTGGAGCAACCAACCCGGCCGGTGAGGCGAAGTGGAATGAGCGAGTGAATTTTGCAGCCGGTTATTCAAGAGATGGTATTGGCGTAATGGCTAACCTGGGCTGGCAGGGAGAGTTCGGGAAAAAGTTTGATCAGGTCTCCGGATGGACTTTGGCTTACAATCGTGATGGATACCAACTGTCCTACAACGAGACGTATAATACCGGATATGGAAAGCGAACGGACGGCAAAGGAACAGATCTGCCCACGTGGTCACGCAAGCTTACGTTTGCGAGTGCCCGGGACAACATTGGCTTTACGTATGGTGATACCCGGAATGCTAATGGCCACGTAATTACCGGAGAAATAGCGCGTGGTGATTATAAGATGAGTTTTGGAAAAGGGAGTGCAGCGAGCGCTATCACACCGACGAAGTTCTATTATCAACAATTCGACTTTGAGTGGAATTCGATCAAGGCATTGCTAGGAAAAATATTCAAATGAAAAAAAAATCGCCACTCCTATTTTTGGTAGTGTTGATTTGTTTGGTAACAACGGTCAACGCGCAAGTTGATTCTGTGAGGGACGAGGTGCATAAACTACGACCCGACAGCATACGATTGGCATTGAAGGATAGTCAGGATAGCCTGACTATCCTTCTCATGTCATTAGAACACGCAAAGGAAAAACGGAGTGGCCGATTCAATGAATTAGAAATGCCGGACAGTGTGTTGAATACGCGGGGATTAGTGAACGTATATCAAATAAATTTAAATGCTAGTCGGGCAGATTCGGTCATCCGGGAGGTCGACCTACTTTCGAAATCACGCTATGACCGGATTCAGAAGAGTGTATTGGGACGAATGGACAGCCTGAATATCCTTACCGCGTATGACACGATTATGCTATCAAAACTTCGTAAGCCTAAAACTCACTTCGATAGCGCTAAAAACGTTCTTAACGAATCGAAGCTTTCGTTAATTTCTGGTAAGGCGTCAGATCGGATTAACCAAAATACTCCAGCAATAAATTTTCCACCGACTGATATGCCTGGTATTGAGATTGACCAGCCAATGGCAGCCGGGGTCATCCCCGATTACGGGGAGATTCCTATCGACCAAATCCATTTGCCTGAAAAAATAAACCCGACGGTTTCGACGCAACTCGATTTACCCAATGTTGCCACGCCATCTATTGAGGGAGTCAATCTGGCTTCACCGGGCCTACCGGAGTTTTCCACGGCTGATAACTTATCCCTGGATGATTTATCAGTAAAAAACTTGGAGAATAAAAAAATTGAAGAGGCGGTTGAGGAGAAGTTGATGGGCACAGAAGAATTAGGTCAGGTATCGGAACAGATAGATGAAGCTGACAGAATAAGACGTTACTATGATCCAGAAGTAGCCAAAGAGGAGGTCTTAAATAACGCGAAAGAGCAGGCGGTGAATCATTTTGCCGGACGTGAGGACGCTTTGAAAGTCGCCATGGAGGAACTATCAAAGCTTAAGCAAAAGTTTCCACATCCTGAAGGAGCGGTTGATATGTTCGCCAAACGCCAGAAGTTCCTGCGTGGTACGCCATTTATCGAACGGTTAATTCCGGGGATTTGTCTCCAGGTGCAGAAAATTCAGTTTCCCAGCGTAGACATCTCACCTTCATTAACAGTGAAACTTGCGCCTAGGTTTCAGACAGGCTTCATGTGGAGTGAACGACTGGCCTACAATACATCTGAAAACACGTGGGACAAAACAATTCGCGTATATGGTCCTCGTTGGTACTTGAACTTTATGCTAAAGAATCGCTTGTATGCGCGAGGAGAAATTGAATATATGAATGTGCCGGTAGAAAGTACCCAGCGGTCCACTGAAATCAATGGCAGGCAATGGGTTCCCGGATTTTTACTTGGTTTGAAAAAGGATTTTGAATTTTCATCCCGTGTTCACGGGAACATTCAGACATTGTATGGCCTATCAAAAGATATTACGAAAAACGTTATGTTAAACAGATTTTCGATCCGCCTTGGAGTTGAATTCCCGTTAAGGAAACGCAATCAGAATAAGGCGGACTAGATTTCCGAACAAACGAAACAGAATAGAACGTTGTCTTCATCGCAAGATGAAGGTCTAAGAGAAGCAACAAGATTACTTTGGGATCTAAGAAAACTGATAGCAGACTTAAGACCTGCAGGCACACTTTGTATCGGCTGTTTGGGCCTTGCAAGCCAGCCCGAATTATTCTATATTGAATATTCCGACGACCTGAATGCTTACTATTGTATCCAAACAAAGCTTCTATGAAAGACTTTCTTGTCGTTGATGATGATCAGATTGCCGTGATGCTCGCTGAAAAGACGATCGAGATTATGGGGGTGGGTGGTGAAATCCATCGTGCGTCTAACGGACAAGCGGCTCTGAAGCTTATCGATCAGATGGTGATACACTCCCGAAGCCTGCCCGAGATTATCTTGCTGGACCTGAATATGCCGGTGCTTAACGGTTTCCGTTTTATTGAAGCATTTAACAGCCTTGACTTTCCCGGCAAGGACACTATGCGAATCGTAGTAGTGAGTTCTTCAGAAGATCCGTTGGATATTTCCCGGGTTAAGAATTCGGGTATTGACTTTTACCTTACCAAGCCGATTGTACCGGATGAGTTGCTGAAAGCGATATCGTAATATGACAATCCTCACGCGGGCTCCTGGTTCAAACCGATGCTACGGGCCGCGTAAGTCTGTCCTTTTCGACGATTATGATTCCCTGTCCCGCGACTTCAACACTAAACAGTGTTTCTGACCTGTTAACAGGTCGTATTACGGTGACGATTGTTTTGCCATCCAGCATGAGCTGATCTCCTTTCCTGATCTCTGCAATCATTCTATTTACTGCATTAAAATTTCACCCAACATTTATTCCGACGCATAACCGTATTTTCTGAATATGCTTCTTACCTCCTTTTGTATCAGGAAGTGGTCTGCATATACCAGGTTTGTATTCATCTCTTTCATATGCTTTATCAGGGCCGCATAGTGGACTAGGTCGAGGGATGAATTCTTCAGTTCGAGCAGGTCTCTTTTCAGAAATTCGAGTTTTATCGCGTTGTGTGACGCATTATTAAACTGTTGCTCAATAAATTTTTTAAGTGAAGGTTCATTCAGGAGATCTTTAACAAACGAGTCTCTGGTTTGAGAAATACTTTTGACTATTGAATCAATTGTTATAGATCCCAGCAGCTCGGTCGGTTGAGTATGGTCCATAGTTGATACCAAAAATACAAAAAGTATTCCGCTTCATAAATCCCTTGCAGCGTCTGCAATCGAAACAAGCCTTATCATCACTGGGTACAAAATATTGATTCTGCTCGCGAACATCTACCGGAAATATCCCAGAATCACAACGCATAGCGACCTCTTGGAAATAAAAGAGTGGATTGAAATCCAATAAATGGTGGTTCAATCATCACATTAAAATATATCCACGCCAGAAAAGCCAATCGTAACTACCTAAACGATTACGAAAAACATAGTATCATGGCTCAAATAAATATAGAAACTTGTATTCTTCAAAAACCGAACATCTATACCGCGCCTGAAGCAAGTTAACCTTTTGACGATCTACTCGACTTTATCTATCTTTTTAAGTAAACCAAGGTAACAAAATACAAGAGGGGCATTTGTACCCTACTAATTCGTTGAGCAAGAAATAGTGCGGCAAAAAAGCATCAAGGCATTTTATCGGATAGATATGTTTTTTGCCCAAAACGGATGTCAATTGCTGTTGGCAGCGTCCACCTGAAAATTTCATGGCAGTCCAAATTGAGATCGGCACAATTTTGTACTCAAAGATTTCAGGCACTTTAATCATCATCAGAGGACAGCGCGTAAAGTCCGCATACGTTCCTTTTCAAGTCGGGCCCAACTTTTTGTTTCGTGCAGCTAATCA
>DASXWI010000214.1:0-2409 GCA_036503755.1 Saprospiraceae bacterium
TTTATCTCTTCGCATTTTCACAACCCGAACTACAGGAGACAAATCATCCAGACATTATCATTACAGGATATGAAACAGAAGTACATCAACCATGTATTGAACCTGAAGAGCATCAATACCTCAAAAATCGGATTGCTAAAAGTGTTCGTCATATGAAAGAATCCGGATTACTGCAAAAGCATTTTGGTGAACGAAGTCATATGGCACACCCACTTTTTGACTGGCCAATGCGTCAGGCTGATGGATTTAATGATCCGGGGTATTATGCAATTTCCAACTATGTGGACCTTGATCCAACATCACCAGGGGTATTGGATTTTAATGGATTAAATCAAACCTATGACGGGCACGATGGAATTGATATTCGTACAGATCCCTATTTCTGGAAAAAGAAAGCAGACAATCATGTAGAGGCTATTGCAGCAGAAGACGGTATCATCATTCTCAAGCAGGATGGCAATTCTGATAACAATTGTTCCTGCACCGGAACCTGGAATGCAGTCTTCCTGGTTCATGCCGATGGTTCTGTGACATGGTATGGGCACCTCAAAACCGGAACAACAACACCTAAGGATTCAGGAGATTTTGTTGCTGTGGGGGAATATGTTGGTTTGATCGGAAGCAGTGGGTGTTCAACAAATCCTCACTTACATTTTGAAGTGTATGATGATATGGGAAATCGGATTGAACCTTTCTTTGGACCATCAAACAATACTACCACCGAAAGCTGGTGGGAGAATCAATTACCTTATTATGATTCAGGGATCAATAAGTTAGCTACACATTCAGCGGTACCCACTGCTCCTGCTTGTCCAGGGGTGGAAACGCCCAATGAAAAGTATGTCTTTGACCAGGGAGAGGCGATCACTTTCTCCATAGCGGTAAGGCACTCTATAACGACAGATTCAGCAAAGCTTGAGGTTTTTGAACCTGACAATGATCAATCGGACATACTCGATCTGACATTTATCCGGGTAGGTACTTTTTTCTTGCGTACGTTCATTGGTGTTTGGAATCGAACCCTGGATGCAGATGCAGAAATGGGAGAATGGCGGTACCGCGTTACTTATTATTCTGACTCGTATCCGCCAGACATCGTCGAAACAAATTTCTGGGTGGCAGAAGATTGTGTGGCGAATATTGTTCATAATACTCCGCTGACTTCAGAAGCCTATTACCAGGCAAGTAATACCATTACCTCCAGCTCAACCATCAGCAATACCATTCATATTGTTTATGATGCAGAAAATGTCACAACACTTCTTCCAGGATTTATTGCACCTGTTGGGTCTAAGTTTGAGGTGAAGACGGCAGGATGTAATTGAATGAAGAATGAAAAGTTAGCAGTTAGCAGTTAGCAGTTAGCAGTTAGCTGTGAGTTGTGAGCAGCCTATGTCCTTAAGGCAAATATTATTGCTGATCTATAGGGAATAGAGTAGTAAGTTTATGACCAATCTCAATTGTGTCAGAATGAATATCTATCCCTTAAAGATTTTTGTGTCCTTATTGCTTTGTACTACATTTCATTTCGTGGGTGCCCAAAGTATTCATATAACTCTTGGATCTATGGTTCATCCGGACATTACCCAAAGCCTTATTTGTATTTCTGATTTTCAGGGGAAGGTTTATTTCGAACAATTTCTAACACCGGATGAGATTGAATATTCATCCCCCCTTTTTACCAATTTATCCTCTTTTATAACAGTTGAGTACTTTCTCTTTGGGACGATCCTATCGGTTGATACACCTTTGTGGCACAAACACGAATATGATCATGCTCCAGAAACCAATTTCCGTGATCCTTCTTACCGGGCTTATCTCTTTATCCCTATGTGCCCAGCAGCCCGGCAGTCTCGACCCCACGTTTGATGATGATGGCATTAAACTCACCCCTATTGGTACAGCAAATGCCTTTGGCCGATCGATGGTTATTCAACCTGATGGCAAAATAGTAGTGGCTTGTATTGGTAGTAATGGGACCGACACAGATTTTGCGATTGCCCGTTATACCACGCAAGGAGATCCTGATATCAGCATGAATGGTGATGGTATCGTCATGACTGATTTTGATGGTAGAACAGACATTGCGGAAGATATAGCCCTGGATGAATTCAACCGCATCATTGTTGCCGGATCTGTGGACAGTGGAGATGGATTCGGTTTTGCTGTTGCCCGTTATCTGAGTGACGGCACCCTCGATGAAACTTTTGGAGATTCCGGGTTAGTGACGAAGATGATTGGGATAACAGGATTTTGCAAATCTGTTGCTGTACAACATGACAATAAAATTGTACTTGGAGGCTATGTGCTTGATCCGGTGTCTCAAACAAATGAGTTTGTGATGATGCGCTTGAACACAGATGGAACACCTGACAGCACTTTTCATAATGATGGTATCGTCAAGACCAA
>DASXWI010000215.1:0-2906 GCA_036503755.1 Saprospiraceae bacterium
AATCATCACGGCGGGCAGGTTGATAAAAGTCTGGCATGATGCGATGCTCGAAGATAGTATGGTCCATACTCAGAATGTCACTTCAATTGATTTATCTCCGAATGGCCGTCAGATCCTGGCTACTTGCAATGATCAAAACGGATACCTGTGGGATTTTAACGGGGAACTGCTGGCCAGATACGAAGACCATGATGCAAAAATAAATTTTGGTTGTTTTACACCAGACGGTTCTCATGTGCTAACGGCAGCAGATGATAGTTATATCATGCGATGGAAAACTCCACAAGCCATTTTTATGGATTTACAATCTACTCCTTTGTACCGGTTGTCTAAAAAAGAGGAAGAGCAATATGGAATTGCCCGTAACAATATTACCACCGACTTTTTATACCGGATTAAAAAAACAATGAGTGGAGATACGGGAAATGTGAAACAACAGCCATCCAACACAAACAATCCGCAGTAGGGATTAATAAATTAAAACTAAACTTTCTAAACTTTAGCACCGAAGAGGTGCTAATACTAAACATTCTAAACACTGTGCCTTTTGTCTAAATTCTGTAGAGTCAGATATGAGCATCATCACCTTAGTAGATCGTGAAGTCACTAAGCAACGCACACGTCTCCAACAGGTACAAGAACATCCGTTCTTCCGGATCACTTTCAAGGGCTTCCCAGTCATTTATACTGACGGTGATGGCGAGGAAGTCTCCGTCATTGATGATGAGGTCTGCGAAAAATTCTCCTATGACTTCACCATCTTCATCCGTGAGGGTGTTTTCTACATATTCACTATAGTACGGTGCGTCTGTGTCGTCTCGAAAATCGGTGATGTCATCTTGTTCGGGATTCATCACCTGGCCATTTTCAGCCATGACATTTTTAAATGCCTCCATCACGTCCATCCCTTCTTCCATTGTGTTGTTGACAGAGATGTACACAGACATGGTCACTAGTCCTCCGGGACTTGTGGTAGAAATATAGGTCTGGGAACCATCGGACATAGCGGATAAAGTACATTGCGTGGGAACCATCACAGAGATACCGGTGACTTCTTCCATGTAGATATCGATGGTGGATTCGAACATGTCCACGAGAGAAATTTCTTCTTCGTCTTCGAGGATACCTTCCAGGTCGGATTGCACTTCAGGAAACAGGGTCTCCCACACCTCTGCATAAGTCATTCGGTAATCGTGATAAAGGGAAAGACTACTGCCGTCTTCAGATGTAAACGCCATCGGGTCTTCAAACTCTGTAGCTTGTTGCGCTTCTTCAGGGGTGAGAAGTGGATTGTCGGAGCGAGTGCCACTATACATGTAGGCATTTCCGGTTGTGCCGCCGCAAGGCAGCATATTGGCGACAGGTGGTGTGCCTTGGTTGAAGAGTTTGGTAAAGTCGGAGGCAGGGATTGCCCATACGCAGGCTTTGCCGTCGATGAGTTTGGCACCGCCATCTACCAGGCCGAGGATCTTGCCATCATACGTGAGTGGAGAACCTGAGTGGGCTTTGCGGATATTGGGTTCTTTGAAATTGATGACTTCGGTGGTCATGCCTGGGTAATATTGTCCACCATCTGTACATAATGATTTGGAAAGTCCTGCGGAGTTGTTGGCGATGCGTGGGCTGATGTGGGAGAGGCTCGTGCGTTCTTCGAGAACGGTTGTTTTTGCACTTACGGTTGTAGTGTTGACCGGTATTTCCCAGAAGTTGATGTCAGTGTCCCATGGGGGTTCACCGGAGTAGAGTGTGAGTGCTGGTATACCGAGTGGCGTTTGTAATTTGAGCAAAGCGAGGTCTGAGGGCTTGTATATTTTTTCTATGTTGGCGTATGCGCTTTTGCCTTGCCATTTGATGAGTATGGTTTTTTTACCTGCGACGACATGCAATGCGGTGACGATGCGGTCCGGTAGATTTTGTGGTCCTCCGTAGGCAACACCGTAGCCGGAGGATTTATCGGCGTGGACCTGGACGATGGAGTTTTTTTGGGCGGAGAGGGAAGTAGAAAGCAGGAACAAGCATGCGAGAATGATGCTTATACAATGACAATGGAGATGGTGGAAAAAAGTTTGTTTCATGTTGGGTGTATGAAAGCGTCAGTTGAGGAGATGAAGATATTTTAATTTGGGGAGAGTGTATGGAGGATATGCAAAGTAAAAGATTGTGTCTGCGAAAAGTGGAAGTGTGCAAACGCAAGATTAAAGAGGTGATTGCCAAAAGGAATGACTTATATTTGGTTGGTTAGATATAAGTGTCACATGAGCTTAAACTGAGCCAAATGCTAAAATTAATATTTTTAATTTCTTTCTGTTTATGGCTAACAACAGCTAATGCAGAGGAATATTATTGCTGGGCAATTTCAGGTTTAAATATCAGAGAAACTCCTTCACCTGACGGAGTTATTAAAGGTAAATTATTATATGGTGAGAAAGTAGACATTGATATGATGAATCAGGAGTATAGTAATTATTACGAAGATCTTTTCCTTACAGGAATCAACGAAGATAATAGTGCTGATATAAAATTTAAAGGGTCCTGGCTGAAAATTGAGTTGAATGGAATACATGGTTATGTTTTCAGTGGGTACCTTTCAAGGTTTCCTAATTTCCAGGTGGAGAAAACAGATAACGAGATTCGCTGTGAAACATTCAAAAAATACATGAGCAGAAACTATAAACTATTAAATTACAATATAGCCGTATGGGATTCAGTATTATTTGACAATAAGGTTAGATCTTTTTCCTGGGAAAATGGCATCACCGTTATTAATGGCAATAATGAAAAGGGAATGGGATCAAATTTAATCTTTGCAGAAATGACTCCAAATGAAGCACTCCTGTTTGTAAAATTTTATTTTCAACTTCTTGACATTAATAATCCGGATGACAAAAGTAAACTCGAAGCTTCTA
>DASXWI010000216.1:0-4559 GCA_036503755.1 Saprospiraceae bacterium
GTGGTATCGGATGATGACGTGGATAGACATTTTCATCGTTCCCGAAATTTGGAAAAGCCATTGGCAGCCGTACAAATGGGTTTGATCTATGTAAATCCGGAAGGTCCTGAAGGCAATCCTGATCCTGTCCTGGCTGCCAAAGATATCCGCGATACGTTCGGCCGCATGGCTATGAACGATGAAGAGACGGTTGCATTAATCGCCGGTGGTCATAGCTTTGGAAAAACACATGGTGCTGCTCCTGCTATTCATGTAGGAAAGGAACCAGAAGCTGTTGACCTGGAAATGCAGGGTTTTGGATGGACAAACAGCTATGGTTCAGGTAAAGGACCTGATACGATTACAAGCGGTTTGGAAGTAACATGGTCAAAAACACCCACGCAATGGAGCAATAACTTTTTTGAAAACCTTTTTGGTTTTGAATGGGAATTAACAAAGAGCCCTGGTGGTGCAGAACAATGGGTTGCCAAGGATGCCGATGCATTTATTCCGGATGCCTATGACAAATCTAAAAAGCATAGACCCACTATGCTCACTACAGACCTTTCTTTAAGAATGGATCCTGGTTTTGAAAAGATTTCCAGGCATTTTCTTGAGAACCCGGATGCATTTGCAGATGCATTTGCCCGTGCCTGGTTTAAACTAACGCATCGCGATATGGGGCCACGTGCCCGCTACCTCGGCCCTGATGTTCCTGCAGAAGAATTGATATGGCAGGATCCTATACCGGTGGTTGATCACGAGCTGATAGATGCAAATGATATTGCCGCATTAAAAACGAAAGTACTTTCATCGAAACTGAATATTTCTGAATTGGTTTCCACTGCATGGGCCTCTGCTTCAACATTTCGTGGAAGTGACAAACGTGGTGGAGCCAACGGTGCCCGTATTCGCCTTGCTCCGCAAAGAAATTGGAAGGTGAACAACCCTGTTCAATTGGATAAAGTATTGGATACACTTGAAAAAATTCAAGAGGAATTTAATGCAGTGCAAGCCAATGGCAAAAAAGTTTCCCTGGCTGACCTTATTGTACTAGCAGGTTGTGCCGCTGTCGAGAAAGCAGCAAAGGATGCCGGTCATAATATCACCGTTCCTTTCACGCCGGGACGTATGGATGCTTCGAAGGAACAAACCGATATAGAATCCTTTGGCTTTCTGGAGCCTATTGCTGATGGTTTCCGCAACTATCGTTATGCAAATTTCCCTGCATCAACTGAAGCATTACTTATCGACAAAGCACAATTGCTTACGCTTACCGCACCAGAGTTAACGGTATTGATCGGTGGAATGCGCGTTCTGGATACTAATTACGACCAGTCAAAACATGGTGTGTTCACACAACATCCAGGGAAGCTGACAAACGACTTTTTTGTCAACCTGCTCGGGATGAGTACTACGTGGAAAGCTATGTCTGAAGACAAAGAAGTATACATGGGAAGTGATCGGGTTACAGGCCAGCCTAAATGGACAGCTACCCGTGCAGACCTGGTATTTGGTTCTAATGCAGAGCTTAGAGCAATCGCAGAAGTGTATGGCAGTCAGGATGGCAAAGAAAAATTTGTGAAAGACTTTGTTGCTGCCTGGACTAAAGTAATGAACCTAGACAGGTTTGAACTTTAGAAAGATGGACATGCCTTATAAGAAGTTACTGGAAAGACCATCCTTCTAGCTGGATGAAGAAGTATCTATTATCAGCGCTCCTTCTTCTAGGCCTCATTTGTGTTATTCTTGTGTGCAACTGACATAGTTGTATCTCTCCCTTTAAATCCCTAATTTGCAAACCATAAGAAAATTTCATGGAAGGCACTATTCAAATCCATATCGAAAAGCTACCAGAAGGAGTTTATCTGGCAACCTCAGACGATGTTCAAGGTCTTGTGGCTCAAGGCCGAACTATCACAGAGACTCTTGAGATTGCCAGGGATATCGTAAAAAAACTTTTGGAGTCGCAAGCAGACAATGCGGGCAACGTCACAAAACTCGGGGATAAATTTGACTACCCTCTGGTGATAGGAATCTGAAATGGGCAGTCTGGGTGGATTCAGTTATCGTGAGGTTGTCAGACGTCTTAAACAGTTTGGATTTGAATTTCATCGACAAGGTGCCGGAAGCCATGAAATTTGGTACTCACCAATTACTAACCGCTATACCACCATTCCCAATCATACTGGTGATATGCCAGAAGGTACATTAAGGGCGATTTTAAAGCAAGCTCATATTACACCAAAAGAATTCCTTGACAATGTCTAAAGTATCCGACAACCTAGGCTTCTCGCCATGGCGGATCCTCTTAAACTTGTCAATCTCTACCTGGGATGCGAAGCCTTGGTTGTTTTAGTCAATAGTTGGTATGAAATATTTCATAGGTATAGTATTTATAATCTTTGCATACATATTCTCTATATATTTTCTTTATTCCGATTTATTATTTTATTCCATTTTTATTTATTTGATAGGTGTAGCCGGGATATTGCTTTCATCCAAGAAAACCATATATAAATTAATCACCATAGTTGTTCCGATTATTTTATGGATTCCAATCATTTGGCTAATCTTCCAAGTGGCGATATATCTTGATAAAACACATCAAAAAATTGATTTAATCGTTTCGGAAAAGTATAATGGCTATGTCATAATTGTCAATGGTGTACCCTGTGCAAAACCTTTTCCTCGGTTGAAGGAAAGAGATCAGCTTGAGATTCCAAACTCCGGAGTTATCCTAAATAAACAATATGCAGATATTAATGAGACCTGGTACAATTATTACGGTAAAAGCAGCAATGGTCAAAGATTTAAAATCTACCCATCCTGGACTCGTAAATCGATGAGAAAGAAATCAAAGGATGAAGATATTCTTGAAGTTCATTCCATGGGGAGATCAGGTTTATCCTTGATGGTAGGAGATTCACTTTACAAATTTACTATTACAACGATGTATATTGGAAACACCTTGACTGAGGAGTTTTATAACTCTTTGAATGGTACAGAACGTCAGCATCAAGTAATTGATAGCTTATTGGAGAGGTGTTTGCTTGGGAAATAACTACCCAATTCAACGAGAATCCGCAACGGTAATTTCTAAATTCGTTACCTTCACTTTGATTCAGTATTTACTACATTAAAGTTTAAAGCCTGGCGCCACAGGGTGGAGACCTTATTGTTTTATACAATAATAATCAACCCAAAAGGTATATACTTACATTCGTAATGTATTATGATCGAACTTTTATTACCATTACGTAACCAGGACTACACATACTTAATAAGTACGCACGAAAAAGTTTTCCTGGTTAAGGAACATTCAGATTTGGAAATGAATGAAATTGAACGGGATAGACTCGATTCGATTTTACAGGAATCCTTCAGTTTTGAAAAAAGTAAGGTTGATAAAATGGTCCTTAACCAGAAAAACAACCTCTTAACGGTATTTATGAAAGGCAGTGATGAACATGAAATAATATTACATTTTGCATCTAAGAAAGCGGTAAGGCGTTTTATTCAAAACATTCCTAATACACTAGAAGAAAAAAATCGACCTGGCAACAAGATGCCGGTGATCATTGGCATCTGGCTACTGCTTACAGTCTATGTTTTTATTTGGGCTGGCACACGTGAATCACCTGAAGATGTCAATCCTCATGGGATCAGCTTGGCAATAGCATATTTTGGAGTGCTATTAATGCAGAAATTGGTTATGGCTATCGGTCAGAGTCTCACACTCTGGATCGGAATTGTCTTATTAGCTGGATATGGTTGGTTGTTTTATGTGCAATATTTAAGAGGATCTGGAACGATCGTATATCGGGTAAATTCCAAAACAAAAATTTAATTATCAAATTTAGAACACCCGATTCCTATACTACGACCTATCTTATTCCATCCTACGCCCGCGATACAATCTGCACAAATCTCGCGTTTCTTGCATTGTCGATGACTCTGTATTCTATAAGATCCCCTACGTGGAAAGGTGCAGTGCCTATGTAGGCTAAAGAGATGGAATTGGATGACCCCACTTCGATCCCAAGCAAGTTAGACCCGACTGACCTGATGGTCATAGATCCGGGATTGGCGCCGGGTACAGAAACAACAGCTCCTACGCACTCAATTTTTCTGACCACCTCACAACTTGTTTTATCCAGGCTAATGTTGCTGAATTCGACATAATCACCAGCGACCAATGGAATGGCGAAGTTGTTGTGATAAGATATGATTGATCGATTTTGTAACCCTGAATTTGGATTTGCTATTGTCACTTCCAGGGTACCCGGAACGCCCGTTTGGGCATTAATAAGATCTATGATTCTTCCCCTGCAATACACCGATCTGGTCAGGTGAGCCCAGCCGGCAAGATTCAAAGCAAATTCCACATAGTCATCTGTCTTAATAAAAAAATCAGGTGTATAAAAATCAATTTCTGTTTCAAGAAGTGCCTGGTTACCGGGACCTTCGATTTCTTTTACTAGTAATCTTCCGGAATGTTGCCTTTTCGTAATAGCTGGTGTTTTTTTTACAATTCCTTTTGACATGGTATAGATTATTTTAGTTGGTTTCAATAAATT
>DASXWI010000217.1:0-3331 GCA_036503755.1 Saprospiraceae bacterium
TAGAGGTGGTCTAAATTGCAAAGCCTCCCTTTGCAAAGATGCTGAAAGGAAGATTTGTTTTTTTCAGTACAAATATTATTGAGGGAAACTTATTCTATGTTGTAAAAAGTTACCCTCAATAGTATACGCGAAGAGACAAAATATACTTATTTATCAGTATTCATTATGGGGGTTTCATCCCCTTATTTTTGGATAACCTAAATACCTTAAAATGATTTCTATAAACAAAGCAATCTACCTGTTTGTGGTCATTTTATCCATTATAGGATGTGGTAAGGATGATTTTGAAAATAGTATATCCTTTAAAATCGATGGAGAGCAATATATAGGCAGCTATGCTGAATTATCAATTAACGACGTTTGGGGATTAGATACGATTCTAGATTTATATTGTGAATTTGATTTTAATCCCGACGGATTGCACCCGGAATTTTTACAAATTACGCTATCCCCATTCGATGAAATGAAGAGCGAATACCTAATAGATGGTCAAAATAGAATATTCATGTATTTACATAAGAATGATGGTATTTCTTATTCGGCTAATCCAGGCACTGGAATTTTTAGTATTGAAGAAAGCGCTGATTCCAAGATGAAAGGATCTTTTGAATGTATTTTATCACCTTTAGGTGCCAATAGTGGTTCTCCTGTATTAACCATCACGGAAGGAAAGTTCAATTTGAAGAGGGAATAAATAATCACCATTCCAGATGCAGGAATACTCCTCTTTCGAAAGACCGTTCTGAGGCATACACAGCCGGGACGAAGGCAAATATTAATTAGAAAACGATCCCAAACGTAATCGCATGCAAATCCGGACCTTTCCCTTTCGCAAACAATGGATTCAGATCATACGCCGTAAAAAACTCAATCCCTTGCGTGCCCATCTGTAGCTTGAGACCATAGCGGAAGTTATTCAGGTAGAAATTATCTTTCTCTTTATCCTTTTCGGTGTCACCTTCCCTGTTATACACTTGTTTCGTATGACTTTCTATACGGTAACCTGCATAAGGACCAATACCGATCCGGAAGGAATCATGCCCATGATCCCACCAACGGCTGTGTCTATGGCTTGAGCCAAAAGCATACATCGGGATAATCGATACATTGAGATAGGTGGCTGAAAGTTTACTCTTGTCAAAAGAGAATGGACGTGGATCTTCTGTAAATGTGACACCATCTTCCGTATCGCTGACAAGTGTACGGTCGTCCTGGAATTTGAAATTGTACCAACTCACTCCAAAACCCCATTCGACAAACCATCTTTCGCCAACATCAGTGTGCAGAATAGAATTGATACCGACATACCATGAGCCCCATGGACGAACAGTGTATTGTGCACCACTGTAATCCGGAAAAGATCCGTTCTCAAGATAATTGTTGATCCCAAAATCAAAGTTCATGTGATGCCAGATCTTCCGTTCTATATGATCCCAATCATCATCATGACCATCATCCCAATCATCTTCATCATCGTCCCAGTCGTCATCTCCATTCTCATCATCCCAATCTTCTTCATCTTCTGAGTCCTCATCATCCCATTCGTCATCATCTTCAAAAGGAGATTCATTCATTTTAAGGTCAATGGTATCTACGAAAACATTCATCACTGTATCTCCGGCCTGGAGTTTGCCGAGGATATCATCAAATAAGGCTTCAAAGTCATAATGCTTGAGTTGCTCGAGGTCTTTGCGATCCTGCATGGTAAAGATGACTTTACTTGTGCGGGCTAGTTCTACAGTGACTGTATCGGCTTGCTGGGCTTGTATCCAGGACACGAAGGCTAGAAATACAGCGAGGAGTACATTTGATTTCTTCATTGTTTTCGTTTGTTATTTATTGGTTTCCCGTTTTTCGGACAGTATAGTAAAGGACAACAATTCATTTTTCTTTTCCCTCAAATCTGCAAGTACGGATTCTTCGCGCGTGAGATCTATGGCCCGGTCGATGACCTTTTGAAGACCAGACGTATTTTTCTTTTCGGAGGTTGCATCAGGGGTCGGATCTTGTTTTGTAAATTTTGCATTGACTTCATCAACTGAATACGTGAAATGAGTTCGTTTACTTTCAGCGACTATTTCATGGCTACTGATTTCACTTCCGGCTTCAACTTGAGCTATAGGTGCTTGCTCAGTCATTATTTCAATTTGCTCAATGCTTGGTGTATTCTCTTTGTCTTTTATGTTGATAGCCTGGGCGTTGGAGACTGGAGATTTTAGACGGGAGACTTTAGACTGGGGACTTGAGGTCACAGTAGCATCAACAGGATTTGATTCGATAATTTGTGAAAGATTATCCTCCACCTTTTCCTCACGACTCACGACTGACGACTCACGATTATCATCTGCCAACTGCTTACTGGTAATTGCCAACAGCTCACTGCCAACTGAAGTCTCCTGACTCACCTCTGTAGCTGCCTGATCTTGCTTCCAAATCATAAAAGAAGCAGCTATCAGCAAGATAAACCCTGCCGCTATCTTCATCCAGGGAAAATGATTCTTCTTTTGGTCCAGGTTGTTTTCGATCCGGTCCCATGCAGAAGGAGGAGCTTTCTTATGGTACTGGCCCAGTCCGTCCCGGAATAATTTATCAGGAGGCGATGTCATGTGGTAAGTGTTTTGGTGAATAATCACGTTCGGCCAATAATTTCTGTAAGTATACTCGTGCCCGGCTGAGCTGGGATTTGGAGGTGTTTTCACTGATATTCAGCTGTCCAGCGATTTCTTTATGGGAAAAACCGTCGATGGCATATAGATTAAAAACGATGCGGTAACCGGGAGGCAATTCATTGATCATGCGGAGTAGATCTTCTTCTTCCAATGGATCATTGTCATGATGTGAAGCCATTTCATACGTTGCCTCCTCGATGGATGTGGTTAAAAACATACTCCTCTTTTTACGCAGGAAATTAAGGGCTTCATTGATGACTGTCCGTTTGATCCATCCTTCAAAACTCCCTTCTCCGCGGTATTGCCCGATCCGTTCCAGGATATGTGTAAAAGCGGTCACAAGGATGTCTTCGGCATCTACCGGATCCTTAGCATAACGACAGCACAATGGGTACATTTTCGGAGAAAATGTATCATAAAGCTGCTTCTGCGCGATGCGGTCGCGACGCAGACAGCCTTTGATGAGTTGCTCTTCGTTCACCGGCAGGGAGTGGGCTCCTTGGATTTGGTTCAAAGCTAAGACGTAGGAGGTTGTAAAGAGGTTGCACGGGGGTGGATATTTTTGAGCTCGTTGCACGAGGGGCTATTTTTACTTTTTTTGCCGGAAAAAAAGTAACAAAAAACCTCGTCGCGCTAAAAACTCGCCTGGGTATTGGTTCAAC
>DASXWI010000218.1:0-7475 GCA_036503755.1 Saprospiraceae bacterium
TTCCAATCTGAGGTGCTGCAAGCCCTACTCCTTTGGCATTATACATCGTCTGGAACATGTCATCAATCAGTCCTTTCAAATCTTTAAAATCCGGACTAATCGGAACGGCAACCTTCCTCAAAACAGATTGGCCGTAAGCATAAATCGGTAAAATCATAAATGACCTAAATATTCTTGCAAAATTAAAATAGCACTGGTTCTGTCAAGCAATGCCTTGTCTTCCCGATGTTTTTTTTTCAAACCGCTTCTACTCATTATTTCCCGGGCATGGACAGATGTATTTCGTTCGTCATGAAGGTCCACTGGAATTTCCGGAAGTGAACTCTTGATATCCGCAATAAATTTATCCAGTTTCTCCTTAAAACGCTTATCACCCCAGGCCCCCTCAATAAATGGATACCCGATAACAATTCGCTCTACTTTTTCACGCCGGGCATAACCCAGGATAAATTCAAGGACTCCAACCGTTTCCTGGGTGTCTAACCCCGTTACGATAATCTGTTCAGGATCAGTGACAGATACCCCTGTTCGCCGCAGCCCGTAATCAATCCCTAGTATTCTAGCCATGTGCCGCAAAGATATGGGGTGAGTGGTGTATAAATGAACCCTGGATCAAAAAGGTTCCCATAAAAAAAGAACCCCCTCCACTTGCGCAGAGAGGGGTCCCATCCCAAAAACAGTAATTCTTATTCGTTGATGAATTTTCCTTCTAGAGGATCAACATCTTCTTCGTTGCGGTATAACCCTGGAACTGGATCTGATAATAGATCATTCCCTGGGTATTGATCTGGTCTTTGCTGAGCTCTATTCTATTCAATCCCTTCACACCAGTGATCGTCTGATTCAGCAGTTGTTTTCCTGTCATGTCAAACAAGGTCAGGGTAACATTTCCGCTTTGTGGAATTACGTATCCGATTTGTGTTGAACCAGTGAACGGGTTAGGTTCGTTCTGGAGCAATTCAAATTCAAATTGATCTTCTGTTCCACGGAAGGTCAAACCGAGATCCATGATTTCACTGAAGGTTGTGTATGCTTCAGCATGCGTAGGATTAGAGATCAGTGATATTACTTCACTCAACTTAGCATTTGAACCTGCTTTGAGTACTAAAGTAAACAAGGCATCAGATTCATTTACATCTAAACCAGCTGCTTTATTCCAACTAGAGGTCAGTGTACGATTGTGTAACCATCCGAAGTTGTCTTCAGTAACATCCATAAGTCCTGCTTTCACATCAACAAGCTCAAGTGCCTGGCCAAGGTCAAAGCTGAACTGCATACCTTCGATCGACTTGATTGTTCCGGCATATACTGGAACTTCAAATGTCTCTCCGGAAGCAACTGTACGGTCTTTGATCACAAGGTCAAAAATTTGCTCTGAACCTCTTGGAAGTACAGTTGAGGCATTGGCTTTCACGGTATTGTTAACATCACCGATCTTGATACCGAAGAAGTTTGCATGATTCAAGCCAACTGTCAACGGAGCGATCGAATGGTTCTCTGGCCATTGCTGCATCCATGGATTGTAAGGATCAGGGAAAGAGTAAGCTTTGTCGACAAATCTCCAGCTCTCATTGTTAGGCAGTTCATCATAGATACCTAAGATTAACTTCCTTAGTTCAATAAGGTCAATTGCAGTAATAGATGCAGAGTTATTGGCATCAGCAGCAATCATCTTATAAGGAGTTGGAAGATCCTTAATGCCTAACAGGTGTTTCTGGATTTCAACAAGGTCAAGTGTTGAAACGCCATTCTTATAGTCATTGTCCTTACCCGGATTGATCACATATTGCCCACCCACTGGCATGGATGGGAATGTGTAAATTCCTGTCTGATTAGTAGTTGTTGGCAATAAAGTTGATCCGGCAATCTCAACCTGTACATCAAGTACATTCTCTGAAGTCTCTGTACTTACATTACCAGTGATGGTGCCTGAAAGAGTTCCACCTCCTGGACAGATGCCCATGTTGTCCTGGATAATGATGTAGGTTTCGCAATATGCCTGGTTGCCCAGTCCATCAGTTACCCATAGTTGAACCGGTACTTCACCCTGACCAACATGCTCACAAGTAAAGGTCATGCTCTGATCATTTACATCAGATGAGAACGAGAATTCAAATGGGAAGTCACATGGATGGTAACTGCTGGCATCAAAATCTGAAGCCCAAATGATGATCATACCTGTGTCTTCGATACCGTCACCATCTGTATCCACTGGCATTAGATCCGTGGATAAACCGTTGATACAAACAGGTACTGGAGCTTTGCATGATTTGAGATCAAGGAATTGATCACGAACTGTACGGTTACCACAACGATCTTCAAATGTGTAAAAGATCCTGTGGTATCCAAGTGGGTAGTTACCTGAAGCATTGATGACAGCACCAAGTCCGCCAATTGGACCTATATCAATATCGCCATCATTGTCTAAGTCAACTGCATAAAAATTCTGTAACAGATTATCTGGAGTACAGTCATCTTCAGCACGTTGAATCAATTCCAAATCAAGTCCTGCACAATCAAAATTATTGCAACGGTCGATTGTTGGCTGATCTGTAATGAACTCAGGTCCAAACTCGTTTACAACTTTGATGACTTGGACCCATTCCCAGTAATTCAAACCAAGTTCGATTCCTCCGTATTGTTCATACAAGCACCAGTCAATAACCTTCCAGGTACGGAGTATTTTAAAGCAAGCACCATCTACGATTGGGAAAACAACATCTTCGTAGGTTACACCCACCAGGTCGCACTCATCTTCATCGATGACAGGCGCATTATAAGGGTATTCAAGGTCTTCAGGATCAGTACCTTCAGCACACTCTAGACCGTGATAATCATCTGGCCAATCAATAGAATCTTCTGTGATCGGAGAAAAATTCTTTATGGTAATTGTTTGAACACACTGATCAAATCCATTAGCATCTTCTGCTCTCCAGTATCTGTAGATAAATCCAATACCACAATTATTAATGTCAACTACATCACTCACGGTGATTTCGACATCGCAATTGTCTACCCAAAAGCCATCTAATCCACATGCGAATCCATTGTTATTATCGTTATATGGATTTGCAGGATCATAAATGCACCATTCTTGAATATCATGTTGATCTCCAACAACAGACCCAAAATCACTTAGGTCATCAACATTAATCGGGTATTCGCAACTGATCGTGATATCGCTTGGGCAATCCAGAATTGGTCTGATCTTATCCTGTACGATCACTTCAACCATGCAATAGTTTGCATTTCCTGAAGCATCTCTAACTTCCAATTCAACCATAATCGGTCCAGCGGCTGCATCACAGCATGCAAATGGAACTTTTGGTGTATATCCGTATGTGCCCAGATCGTAAGAATTGATATATCCATCTGGTGTTTCATCAATACCAGCGCCCAAAGTAGTCCAGTCAAAATCAATGCAAGAATCCATACGACGAGCCCTGAATGTTACTGGTCCGCAGGCGTCAAAACTACCATCATCAAATACAGATGCATCAACCTTAGTCAGTCCGTGAGGACCACCTAAAGAAAGCGAAACCACTGTATGTTCATCACAAACAGCCACAGGGGGTGTCTGATCCGCAATGGTGACTGTCATTGTACACTGGGAGGAATTTAAACATTGATCATAGGCTGTATAGGTGATAATATTTACACCAACAGGAAGTGTAGCATAAAATCCACCATTTGTTTGCGCAAAGCCTCCAGGATAAGCTACTGTTACATTGACTGTAGGAGAACAATCATCGCTAACTACAGCAGCTGGCATCCAAACGGTAGCCGTACAATGGTGACCAGTTGTGGTGTGAGTGAAACTTGCAGGACACGTGATGTTTGGTCCTTCATCATCTACAATTTCAATGAGCTGAACATATAGCGTATCTGTTTCACCCATGCAATGCCACTCCCTTACGGTCCAGACTCTCATGATCTTCTTTACACAACCAATGAGAGGAAACACTACATCTTCATATGTCGTCAGGGCATTACAGAAACCAATAAAATCAGGGAAGATAGGCGTACCATCAATTGTTGGAACACCCGTTCCAGGTTGACCTGGTATACCTATTGGATCTGGAATTCCATCATTATTTCCATCGTACCAATTGCCGTTACAATCCAACGCGTTATCATTGGCGATGACAAATGAATCAGGAAAGGTGATTTCAGAAAAGTCGATGCGTTCCAGGAGGATTACCTGGTCACATGGAAGTGATTCATTTCCGGAATCATCCCTTGCAATATAGGTGCGCGTAACTTGCTTGATATAATTTGAATCACAGAGTATTTCTGTTTCTTCATTGATCAATATAACCTCCAATGTTTCGTCGCAATTGTCGGTTGCGGTCGGCCCATCATAATTAAGAAGGTCAAGACAGGAAATGGTCAGATCCTCACAAGTAAGCTGTGGTTTCTGTTTGTCCTGTACGGTAATGTAGGACCAGCAACTATTTCCTGAGATGAGGTCATACACGCTGGCGATCAACGTCATCCCAATCTGCTCACTTGTCACTGTAGCATTTGGAATGGTGTCACCACCGAGTGTAATTACATAGACAATAAAATCGCCATTCGGGCATTGGGTTGTCTCCCCAATCATGGCGACTGTAACTTCGGCGGTGCAGTCAGCACCTAAGGATACCTGAGCGCCATGGCAACCTAGCGAGCAATTTGATTGGCCAAAGGCCTGATTATGCCATGTGAGCGTCAGAAGTAGTAAGCTCGCTGACAGGGATTGGGACAAAAGTCTTGAATACTGTTTGAGACGTTTACGCACACCATCCCTGAGAGAAACAGAAATGTCCGTTTTCTTCATGAGATCTTAGTTTTAGTTAATTAAATAAATAAGCCTATATGGAAAGCTCACAGCTAAAGGCTGCTTTGCTCCGTCAATAGCATTGTGTGATCTATTTGGCCGCATGCCACCATTGGGCATACCACCAGTCAGGCTTATTATCGTTCAGGAAGGTCAGGTTCTCAGGAAACCCACTTTATTTTACTAAGAAATATAAAATAAAATGTAACCTGTAGTTTTATCTAAATCAGCATTTAATAGATTAAGAAAATCTTTAATGCCAGTACAAATATAGATTAGTCATAATATGAAGTATTACCTCAAACAGGGTATTTTTTACATTATATTATAATGTTATTTGTATTATGTTGTTTTATAGTATTTTATGTAATAGTATTTTTATCAATTATAATAATTTTATTATCAGGGACATAAAAAAAGCTCCTTCAACCGAAGGAGCTCTCCCAAAAAAGTAACGTCATCAGGTCGATTGAAGACCCGGCGTCTCAAAAACTAGTCGTTTGAATAGCTCATTTTACGCGTTAAATTGGCATTCTGCGTATACAAGGTGTAGTAGTAAATTCCACTGTTCAGAAGGTCCTGGTTACGGATAAAAACTTCATTGATTCCAGCATTGCCTTTCACCTCAACCCGGTAAACTTGTCTTCCCGTCATATCATGGATCACAAGTGTAACGACTTCTTCTTTCGGCAATGAATACCTGATTTGAGTATGATCACTAAATGGATTAGGTATATTCTGGAACAGCTGGTATTCTCCCCCGACGATCTGTCCAGGATCTTCCACTATCAAATCAATAGCCCTGATGATGGTTTCAACTTCATCAACACTATAGGCTTCAGATTCGAAATAATCAGTACTGATTACCGGGCGAACATCATCGTTAGTTATACCAGGAAGGGACAGAATGACTTTATTCGTCAAATCTACCTCCTCGTCGCTTGACCAACTCACAGTTATTGTCCCATCGGAAGGATTGTAGTACCACTGATCAGGAGTAAGGAAATCTGATGTTATCTGTATTATTTGCTCTGGAGTGATATCCAAATGACTAATCCTGAATTGCATTCCACTTATTTTGCCTTGGCCAGGTAATGCAACCAAATCCCACTTCTCTGAATCTTCGACCATATCATTTGTGGTATGGAGAGATAGCCCATACAGAGCTCCAGACCTTGGTTTGACCTGTGTTGAAGTGGCCCGTGCATGGAAGTAAGATCCGTTAACATCACCAACTTTAATGGCGACAAAATCTGCTGTGTCAGCGCCTCCGGTTACACTATCGATCCATATAGATTCAGGGAACGAAGGTGTAAATGGATTATAAGGATCATTAAACCTGAATTCTTGATCAATAAATCTCCATGAGGTATTTTGAACAAACCTATTGGTAATACCCAGGATCAGTTTCCGGATTTCTAATAAATCCAATGCAGTCACTGTACCACTCTTGTTGGCATCAGCTGCAATGATTTTATACGGTGAACTTAGTTTCGCTTTGCCAAGCAAATGTTTCTGGATCATGACAAGATCGAGTGTCGAAACACCTTCGCGATGATTTTCATCATCGAATGGTGCTACATTATATCCTGTATTTTCCTGAAGACCGGATAAAACATATTGACCTGCCTGGTTGGTTGTATCCGGTTGCATTGGTTGATTCGTAATATTTACTTGGACCCCACTCACATCGAGACCATCTTCGTTTTCAACATTTCCAAACAATACAAGTCCATCCTGGCAATAATCCAGTGGATCGCGAAGATCAAGGTCAGCCGTATTACAACTATCCAGGATCATGGTGCCTGCATCATTCCACAACCATAATGAGAAAGTGGTAACCCCGACATCCCCGCAATCATACGTATTCAGTGTATCATATGGATCCGTTCCAGAATAACTTACAATGACATCATCAGCATCACTGCAATTTCCTTCAACTATAGTAACGAACGTATCTGCCGGCAAGGTAATCTCTGTTTCTAATGGAAGGAAGACGAGCGTTTTCTCACACATCATCTGGGTAGGATCAGGATCGGTTACAGTAATAACAACATCCATTGTTGAGATATTCCCACATCCATCCGTAGCCGTAAAGATTACGACAGTTACTCCTATCGGGTAATTACCTGATGCATTCGCTCCTGTATTAACACCGTAAGGTGAATTGTTTGTGATCGTGACTCCAGCGCAATCAGTGGCGGACGCAATCAAGGTGAATGGAGCAACACAATTACTATTAGCCACCTTCGTCATGTCATTTATATTCGTAAACACCGGAGGTGTTGGATCCTGTACATTAATGATCTGTTGGAAAGTAAATGTTCCATTTGGCTGACATTCATCAATGACAGTCCATGTCCTTGTGATGATTTTACATGGCGTATTCGGATTATTGTCGATGATAGTTTGCACCTGATCCGTATGGAATATATCCACACCAGCACACAATAAGGCTGTTGGATCAATTACAGGAATTCCATTTGGGATGTCATCCGGGTCCGTTGAGTTACAAATATTAACACTAATAGGTGAAGGAGGCCAGGTAATGTCATCTTCATCCAAAGGATTTGGATTATTAACTGTAACGGTTTGTTGACACGTTGCTGTGTTTCCGGAAGCATCTGTAGCTGTAAATGTTCTCACTATGGTTCCT
>DASXWI010000219.1:0-6239 GCA_036503755.1 Saprospiraceae bacterium
TTCCTTTGTCTCAAATTCATAATAAGCCATCACCGTTTCAGGGACCGTTAAGGGCAGTCCATTGACAACAACGGTAAGTAAAGTCTCGGAGGCACCGCCAGCTTCATCTTTCTTATAATTATGGTTAAGGCCAACTTCAAATGGTTGATAGTTTGTCCCCTGGTTGTCTTCAAAGTTGGTTGCGCCACCTGCAGTGGAAGACATAAGTATCCCAGTGTTCACACCACCTGAGATCTCAAAACTTCCGAATTTGTAATAAGCCATGATGGGAATATCCAGGAAGGCATTGGAGACATTGAGGTCCTGGTTACGTGTCCCATAAATGGTAAACATAGAGATCGTTCCACGTCCCAGGACATAATAAGAAGGACCGGTGTACTTATATTTCGTACCGCGCTGTGAAAAAACCAACTCTCCCCGGAAACCAAAAAGGTCAGTCATTTTATAATTCATCAATGCACCAATATGGAATCCACGGGCATTGGTATATTCTTCAAGGGTTTCTCCATCAGGTCCGGTTTCTAAAGGGCCATCGAGTTTGGATATACTCGACCCGGCCCGAAATCCAAATCCAATTTTGTCATTCTGTGATTGGACAGTTCCAACAAACAGGATACATGCAACTACTACACTTAGATACTTTATCATGAGATTGTTTATATATTTTTAGCTACCAGCTCACTGCTCACTAAATTTCGCCAAAGCTAAAGACTTTTCTCTAAGACAATACGGTGTTCGGTAATCTTGTCCCTGGGGTCAATGGCGATAATCCGAAAGCCGCGCCGTACTGCCATGAGCAACATGGCCGGAAATCTGTTTCGGGTCTTCATCCAGACAGAGGTATATCCTTGCTGTTTGGCCCATTCTTCCTGGCGGTCTGCCAATTTACCGGCTACTCCTAGAGATCGATGAGATGGGATTACACCTCCCAGCCATGAGTAAAAGCGGTTGTCCCTTTCATACCCGATTTTAAACGCAATCGGTTTGTTTCCATCGTGTGCTGTCAGAATCAAATGAGGTTTTCCAAGTAGACGGGTCTTTATGCTTTCCGAGTTGGGTAAATCATCAAATTCAGGAATAGCATTCAAGATCTTTACGACAGCCTCAAGATTATCTTCCTCAAGGGTAATCATTTTTCAGACTTGTACCTGATTTGCATTCCCTGCGAAGGATTGATGATGCGCACTGATGTTCTGCGATTAAACTGATGTTCTGCTTCAGTACACGGTACACCATCAAGGCATTTATTACGCGGAGAAGATTCACCTGCAGCTTTAGTGATGATCCTGGACGCCTTTACACCAAGTAATACTAAATAAGACTTGGATGATTCTGATCTTTTCTCGGACAACTCCATATTATATTCTGCACTTCCCCGTGTATCGGTATGGGAAGTGAGTTCAATAGTCAGGTCAGGATATTGTTTAAGAATATCAGCAAGAGCAATGAGTTCATCAGATTCACCTTTCCGTATTACGGATTTATTGAAATCGTAATAAATGTTGTCTAGCACAATCACCGTTCCTGAAGAGATAGGAGAGGGAGATGTTGTTTCATCCCCTTCGCGTAAAAAGATTTTCCATAACTCACCATCTTCAACAGGAGTAAAGGCAAAGATGTGTTTCACATATCCGGTCTGCATGATTTCAGCTCTTACCGGGCATCCTTTAGGCAGACAAAAAGTAGTGCTGCCGCTTTGATCGGTATATTTTGTAGCAGGCCCAGTTAAACATTCACCTGTTAAAATAATTTTCGCGCCATTTAATTCTTGCTCTCCTGATGTGTTATATACTGTGAAACTAGTTCCAAGACATGGACCGGTAGAAGTATGTTCACGCTCAAGTAAAATGGTAGTGGGTATTTCACTTCCGGTCAATACCTGAGTATAAGGTACATATCCTTTTTGTCGGGCGACAACTACATACGTTGTTTTCTCATCCGTTTCTGTAGTAACTTTTCCAAAAGCATCTGCCACACCATCTGCTGTTTCATTCGACAATGTATCGGTAACACTCCAGCGCAGGTAGTAAGAGCCTTCTGTATCTCCTTTTGGTACAAGTTCTGTTGTAAAATGCTCTTTGTATCTCGAAGGTCCTTCCTGGTTCATGGGTATGACCCAGATCAAAGCATTCTCAATAGGCCGACGATCATCGTCCACAATAGTTATTTCTCTGCTGACCTTCATTTGAGAAAGATTGCCAGGAATGCAGAAAATAGATTTTGGGGAAATCCATCTATAGAGATCATCCTTTCCTTGTGTGGGCTTACGGTCGCTGGCCAGGTATCCGGATGTACCATCTGCAGAGACAATCATTCCGAGATCGTCTCGATTACTATTAAACGGAGCATGAAGGTGTTGAAGTCCTTTAAACATACCTGATGTGTCAAGCGCAGTAACAAAAAGATCCAGGCCACCCATCCCATCATGCGCATCTGAAGAGAAAAATAAGTAACCGTCAGGATGCCAATACGGAAATAACTCATGCCCACCACTATTGATTTGTGATCCAAGATTGATGGGTGTAGACCAGGCAGTATCCTTTCTGCTCACCATATATAAATCCATTCCACCTAAACCTCCCGGCATATCAGAAGAGAATACAAGATGTTTCCCATCCGCACTTAATGCAGGATGTGCGGTTGCAAATGAATCACTGCAAAAGGGAAGTGGTGCGATGCGTTCCCAATCATCCGGTCCTTTCACCGCACTATATATTTTTAATTGCACCTGCCCTTTTCCATCATTGATTCCTTTTCCACCAGAGAGATTGGACCGCGTAAAAAACATTTCCTGCCCATTCGCACTGAAGCTGCACGGACCTTCGTGATACTGTGTCCTGATATTCGGAGAGAAGCTAACACTCTTCGATGGTGAACCATCCGGCCCAAGGTCTACATACATCAGATCGAAATAGGCTCTGCCGGTTTTTGGGTCCAGCAAATTGTTTTTTTCTCTCGCTACCACGTATACCAGGCCTTGCTGATAATAGATCGGTGAAAATTCAAGAGAACCGGTGTTTAATTTTTCCAGCGGGAAAACAGTGATGTCTTCATGATGACAAACAAATTCGCTGCTTTGGCTGAAGGACCATGCTGTAATTAAGCAAAGAATATAGGTGTAAATAATTTTCATCGGGTCGATTAAAAATACCTTGGATTAACAAATGTAGCCGGCTTGGCGGCTTCACCAAAACAATACATCAACATCACTTCGATGCTTCCGTCTGAGAAACGTTGCAATTCACTCATGGTGAAATCATAGGCAGCACCCAACCGCAAACCTCTAAGGACTTTGACAGAAGCCATAACATCAATCGATTCGAGGAACTCATCTCCTGAGTCAGATCCTTTGCGGAATGACACACCTACACTATGATCCTCACCCCAACGAATGCCAAGATTAAGATCAACACTTACAGGTGCAGCTTCTGTATACCTGACCATAACTTGCGGAACGAAACTCATCCTGTGGTCAAGAGCTAAAGCAACACCTGTCATCAGGTAATAATGCGGTTGTTCACGAGAAGTAAATAGATTGTTGACTTCAAAATCAATATCGGATGCCATAAGTCTTGGTGAAGAAAGTCCTGCATAAAAAGTAGCTGTACTATAATAAATTCCTGCGCCTACATTCCCGATAAATTTATTGTCAGTATTCAAATCCACACCAGGATCAATATTGATATCCTGGATGGCCTTGACGGCAGGATCATTATAATCAACATAAAGGAACCTTCCTGATCCTTGTACGCCAAGACTTAACGTTCCATTGCCAACAGGAATCCGATAATCATAGATGGCATCTGCTGTAGTCGAACTTGATACGCCAATGGAGTTATGTTGAAGATTAAAACCGAGACCGATACGCTGTGATGAAAGTGGCATATTGAAACTGAGGGCCTGACTTTTTGGAGCACCTTCAAAACCCAACCACTGTTCCCGTACGATAGCTGATGCACATGCATGATCATGGTAACCTGCATAGGCAGGGTTCACAAGAAGTTTGTTGTACATAAACATTGTGTGCAGAGGCTGTTGTTGTGCCGATAGATTTCCTTGCCCTATGCATATCGAGATGACCACAAGGAAGTAGGCCATGTTGATTTTCAGGTTTCGAAAATTCATGGTGTATGTAAGTTTTGTCAAAAGTGCTTTCATTACTTTAAAATTGTCAATGCTCAATTGTCAATGCTCAATTCAATTAGCGGTCAAGTAGCAAAAAGCTACGCTTCGGTGTATTGCCATCTCCAAAATCCATAATATAGAAATAGGTACCAACAGGAAGCGGATTGCCGGATGCGGATCCGTCCCAGTCATTGAGGTAAGGGGAAGCTGTAAATATGGCAGCACCCCATTCATTAAAGATGATGATCTTGTTATTTGGATACTTGTCCGTTTCCAGGCAAGGAATGATCAGGATATCATTGACTCCGTCTTGATTTGGCGTGAAGAGAGAGGGTATAAAACAATCATCTTCATTTCCAACTTTCAAGACAACGATGGATTCACTACATTCTCCTGGACATTCTGTCGAACATACAGAGTAAATCAACATATCAGTTCCCACGAATCCAACATTAGGTGTGTAGCGGATAATGCCATTGCCTGCATAGAGGGCATTTCCTTTTTGTGGATTACTCGTGATGGTAAGGGTATAAGGGTCGCCAGGAATTTGATCATTTAAAGTGACAATGAATTCTGTTGTCTGACCAAAAGGCACTTCAACCGTATCGGTGAAAGTGACAGGTGTGGAGATGACTTCAATCGTAACTGAATCCTGGCTGTAATCCACACATGAGGCATAACTCAATGTCCATGCTAATCCATAGACACCGGAAGGAAGACCTACTATATCAGCATTTGGATCTGAGGGATCAGAGAAGATGACGATATCATCACTGCTTGTCCAAAGGCCAGAGCCTTGAGACGGATCTGCCGCATCCAGCATGATGACTTCTCCAGGACAAATGATAAGGTCTGCTCCTGCATCTGCTGCTTGCGATGGAACCTCGTCACCTGTTATTTCTAAACTGGTTCCTTGATCGGAAGGGCAGCCTTGCAAAGAAGCAGTTGCACTTATTGCATTTATTCCACCTTGCAATGGAGTTCCATTGATGGTAATGCAACTATCCTCACCTGGAGTGCCTATAACAGTTGATCCGTTAAGGAACCAAGTATAAGTTGCTCCTGCAATCAGTGAACCTTGTTCTATACAGAGATTAACAGGAACAGGATTATCAATACAAACTGCTGTTATGTCTGAAACAATGGATGGTGCCATTACGGCTTCCTGAACACTGATGTCATAGGGATTGGAAGGTGGAGATGGGCAATCATCCAGCGTATACAACACCTGATAAGTCCCTGCATCTTGAGGAAGAACGGGATAGATGACCGGTTGATTTTCAAAACTGTCAAATCCATTTGAGGAAATCCAATGCAAGATGGCTCCTGCAGGTGCATCTGATACTAATACAAGACTATCTCCTTCACAAACAAGCGGCGGACTTAGAATGCTTGGTGGAAATAATGGTTCTTTCACCTGGACAACAAACATAGAGGATGCGGACGTACATCCATCCGTTGTCACATCAACTGTATATGTCCCTGACCAACCGGGTGTAGCATTCGGAATAATTAATGTACCCGGGCTTGGTATCACAACATTCGTATCGCTTGATGTCCATGAGTACATAGCGCCATCAATCGGTGAATCAATAAAAAGGAAAATGCTGTCATAATAACAATACACATCTTCCCCGATGATCAAAGGAGCCGCGGGACTATCATCTACATCAATTTCAATTGAAACCGATTCAGTCGTACAACTTCCATTGACAATTGAAAGTGTATATAAACCATTGATTGCTGCAGTAGCACTATCCATAATGATAGAGGAGTCCTGAACTGTAAATCCTGCAGGTCCGGTCCAAATATATTGGTAGTCTGTTGAAAAACCGGGTGTCGTGGTAGCCCAGATAGTAACTGTATTAATTCCTTGAACACAACTATCCGCATCTGTTTCGAGCGAAAGAATTTGAGGCAACACATCCACTTGTACTTCTGTAGTATCACCCGCGTCACATCCTGTTTTGCTACTCAGGAATACGATATAATTTCCATCCTGGGCAAGTGTAGTAGGTGTAGGTTCCAAAGAAGTGAATCCTCCAGGTCCGCTCCATGTATATTCACCAGGAGTAGGTGGGGTAATGGAAAGCGTAATCGAATCGCCTTCGCAC
>DASXWI010000220.1:0-2443 GCA_036503755.1 Saprospiraceae bacterium
TGGAGCAAAGGTTGATGATGTGACCAGATTTGCGTTCAACCATCCCTGGACTGATCAAGCGTGTCATATAAAGCAAGCCTTTTACATTGGTATCGATCATTTGTTCCCAATGTTCAAGATTCCCTTCATGGATAAAGTCAAGGCCTTTTGCTAACCCTGCATTATTGATGAGAATATCGATCGGTCGTTGGATAGATGACACGGCTGCAGCACATTCACTTTGTATCCTGACATCAAAAGACAAGATTTGAACTTCAACCTTGAATTTATTGATCAATTCTTCCCTGATGGTATTTAACTTTTCTTCTCTCCGGCCTGTGATGATCAGATCATATCCATGTGATGCGAACTCACGAGCGGTGGCTAAGCCAATACCACTTGCTGCTCCGGTAATCAGAACACATTTTTTCATCAGTGTGAAACTAGTTTCGAGACTAAGTGATTGAATTCTTCCTTAAACGCATCATACCCGGAAGTAGCTGGACCGGAAAATCCTGTATGAATGGCAACTACTTTATTATCCTTATCAAGAAAGATAAGAGTTGGATAGGCCACCACTTTATTCAACATGGGTAAAGTCTCTGAAGCTTTGTTTTTATCGTTCGATCCACCATAAACAATCGGGTAGGGAATGCCGAGTTTTTGACGATAGGTTTCAATAGCAGCTAGTGCTTTGGTAGTGTCTGTGTGTCTTTCAAAAGCGATACCTAACAATTCAAATCCCGGTTCAGGATGTTGTTTAAGATATTCAAGCAAAAAAGTAGTCTCATCCCTGCAATTGGGACACCATGTGCCCATGACCTGTACAATTTTAGGTTTGCTTGCATACACACCTTTACTGAGATCAATGATATTGCCTTTTGAGTCAGGCAATGAAAGGTTGAAAGAAACATCCTCTTTCATCTGCGTTAATGACAAAGGATCTCCGAGATCGATTGCATTGAGGCTATCTGATCGGTTTCCTTCCCAGTATGTTTTATAATGATTTCCTGATCGGTAAATACCTGCAAGTTGTCCACCAGGCATAATCTTGGCTTCATAGAGATAAGCATGGCTTCCATCAAATACAGAGAGATGCAATCTATCTCCATTCACTACTCCTTCGAGGAACCGGTCATCACCTGTTGCGGATAAAAATGTTCCAGTGATTTGATTTCCTTCCTGGACAAATTCACCAATAGCTCGCGTAGGGGTTTCTGTCTCTATTGCAAAACGGCAATCCCATTTTCCGGTTAGGTTCGCAGCAGGAGGATCGAGCGTCTGGAAGAAACGATAAGATTGACCATGAAGTGCTTTAAATTTTATCCGGTAATCTTTCCTGTTTCGAACAACCCACCAACCTTCAATCGCATCCTCTTCACACTGGGCTTCAATATGCGAGTCATACACTGGAAAATCTATTCGAATGGTGTCGCGAGCAGTTCTCCGATTGACACCCATGTTGATATCATTCACCACAATTCTTTCCTCCCCATTGTGCAAGACTATGTAAAAGGAATCAGGATTTATATATACAACCTCGAAGTTAAAAGGAAGCTCACCTTTTGTTTTTTCATCGAAGACTTCATCTTCTCCGCTCAGCACCAGCACACCTCTCCAGATACCCGGTGGAATACCTGTATAGTGCTCACCCAGCTTTATACAGGAGAGGCAAGAAAGAATAAAAATGAAAAAGAACGACCACTTCGTCATCAGCTTAGGATTTTTCACCTATAAAATGATGATCTTTTTCACGAAACAAAACATTAAAGGTTGTGAGACTGCCATAGATCCGGGTGATATACTGTTGCATATCGATCTTGTCTTCATCCGTCAGCTTCGGGTTGCTATTGATTTTTTGTTCAAGGACTCTTAGCCTGTCACGAAGCATGACAATTTTATGGAAAAACGTTTCTACCGGAATGTCCTTTGGTTTTAAAGATTTATCCTGAGGTTGAAGTAACATGACACCACCTTTCCATTTATCACCGATGGGTACTACTTCTGTGATTTCTCCCCATGTTTTCAGGATCTTCATCAGCGATCTTTCTGCTTCTGTAAAACTTACTGGTTCTGTAGTCTCTATTCGTTCTATTATTTCCCATTGGTCATACTCTTTACCGACATTCTTGACCCCATAGACCATAAAACAAACTTCATAAGCCGCAGGATGAAGTCGTACGATAACACCATCCCCATACGCCGGATGTTTAACTCTTGAGCCGGCACCAAGTAATTCTTTCTGTTCTGACATAAGCTCGATTACTTTTTTTACGGTGTAAAAGTAAGTAATCGAAGGCTTAGGAGCTTAGGAGGTTAGGGGTTATTAGTCTTTAATAGATGAATCTGGAAAATAATTAGAGAAGCCACACCCAAATCCCACACCTCTTACTGTCTCACTGTCTTACTTTCTTACTTTCTTACACCACGGAGCATTTCTCTTTTTCCAGGAGGACCTGATATC
>DASXWI010000221.1:0-1619 GCA_036503755.1 Saprospiraceae bacterium
TAGCAAAGTTTAAGATTTTGTTAAAAAATCGTGATAAATCCCTAGAAACCACTTACATTTGCGCCCACATTTGACAAAAAACATAATCAACATGAAAAAACTGTTTTTATTCGCCCTCCCTTTATTGATGATCTCTTGTAAGGGTGTTGAGCAATACCGTGCCGGTATCGAAGAACTTTCTGGCAACTGGGACAATACAACCAAGGCCGTTACTGATTTCCAAGGAATGGTTAGCTCAGATCTTACCAACTACACACAGGCATTAGCAGGTGTTCAATTGGATCCAGCAGTAGCTGCAAAAATGAAACCAGAGCAAACTGCTTCCCTGGAAGCTGCTCAAAAAGCTGTTACTGATGCTTTAGGTGCATATGCTCCTCTTCAGCAAGAAATCAATGACTTCGTTGCTACCTGGACTGAAAAATCAGCTTCTGTTACTGCCCTGAAAGACGGATTGGCTGCTGGTAAAATCGAAGGTGATGTTACTGCCCAACTTACTGAGCTTAATGCAATGGTAACAACCGCAAATGACAAATTGAAAGCATGGCAAGGAACCTACAGCACTGTGAAAGGTGGTGTAGATACAGCTATGGCTGCCCTCACACAACTGATGGGTACATTAGCTCCTGCTGCTCCAGCTAAGAAGTAATTCTTCGTTGAAAAAATTCAAAAAGCCTCCGATTCAAATCGGAGGCTTTTTTTTTACTACCCATTCAAGCTTTAACACATACTCTTTCCATTTATCTTTGAACTATGTATAAGGATAAAAAGGTGGTCGTAGTTCTTCCGGCGTACAATGCATCGCGTACGCTCGCGAAGACGTACGCAGAGATTCCAAAGGATATTGTGGATGAAGTGGTCCTCTGTGATGATGCCAGCCGTGATAATACCGTCCAGGAAGCATATGCACTCGGAATTAATCACATCATCCGCCACGAACAGAATAAAGGATATGGAGGAAACCAGAAATCACTTTATAAGAAGGCGCTTGAAGTCAATGCGGACATTGTCATCATGCTCCATCCGGATTACCAATATACCCCTTTATTGATCCCAAGCATGGTCAATATTATTGGGGAGAATCTTTATCCTGTGGTACTAGGTTCACGCATCCTCGGAAAAGGAGCCCTGAAAGGCGGAATGCCGATCTATAAATATTGGGCTAACCGTTTCCTGACGTTGTTTCAGAATATCCTGGTCAATTATAAACTATCAGAGTACCACACCGGGTATCGCGCATTCAGCAGCGAAGTCCTACGTTCGATTCCATTTGATGCTAATTCTGATGATTTCATCTTTGACAATGAGATGTTGTCCCAGATTATTTACGCAGGCTTCCCGATTGCAGAAGTCACTTGTCCAACCAAGTATTTTGAGGAAGCATCAAGCATTAATCTCCCGAGAAGCATTAAATACGGACTGGGGGTGATGAAAGTTTCCTTTATCCATCTCTTCCAACGCATGGGTCTTATTAAACATCCACTATATAAAGGCATTCAACGAAACCAAATAAAGGTTGAGGCTGTTAAGTTGTGAGCAGTGAGTAGTGAGCAGTGAGCAGTGAGCAGTGAGCAGTGAGCAGTGAGCAGTGAGCAGTGAGCAGTGAGCAGTGAGCAGTGAGC
>DASXWI010000222.1:0-9842 GCA_036503755.1 Saprospiraceae bacterium
GAAGGCAATAGGTCTCGGCGCTACCGTGCCCAGGATGAATTGGTGAAGATCTTTCTGTGGCGTATCCTTAGGGTCGATCGAAAGCATTTCCATTGTCGGTTTAAATGTTTAATTGGTTAAATGGTTAATTGGGATCAAAGGATCAAAGGATCAAAGGATGTTTAGCAGTAAAGATATGGTTTACCATTTTCAAATCGTCAGTCGTGAGTCGTCAGTCGTGAGGCCTGGAATTTTGAAGATCAAATTGAATAAAACAGCTTGCTGAAAATTCATTGGCCAATAGGGCAATAAAAAAAATTGAATTGCCACGGCTTTCAAGCCGTGGACAGAATAGGATGCAAATTTGCAATTTGCAAAATGGCAAAACGGAGTTTTGCTGACACACAAGCTTAAGTGAACTTAAGCTTAACATTTTAGCATTTGAGCATTGACAAAGTCAATGCCCCTTGCCCCTTGCCCCTTGCCCCTTGCTCCATGCCCTCAGCCTTCGCCTTCCATTAACTATTTTGCACCCTCATTGTTAAAGTCCCTTATGAAGAGCATGCTGTTGACTGTTGGATTAGCCATTTTAGTTCTTATCGGGTTCCAGGTTGGAAAAAAACTGTACCTCAAGCCCAAAAATATCACGGGAGAAAAAGCGATTGACATCTCCGGAGACCTGCCTGACGGCACTCCCTTTTCTTTATCAAACCTCAGAGGGAAGTATGTCCTCCTCGACTTCTGGGGCAGTTGGTGCGGGCCTTGCCGCAAGTCGCATCCCCAACTTGTCAGCCTTTATTCCAAGTATAATAAACAACCCTATATAGACGCTGAAGGCTTTGAAGTGGTCAGTGTAGGGCTTGAGCAAAGCAGGGAAAATTGGGAAAGTGCCATCCTTACCGACCACTTGATCTGGCCTTATCACCTCATGGAAAAAGGCTCTTTTGACGCACCCCAGGTCAAAGCCTATGGAGTAAAACAGATTCCTACCAAGTTCCTGATCAACCCGGAAGGAACACTTATGGCGGTGGATCCTTCGATCGAAGAAGTGGCTAAGTTGCTGGAAGACAGGCGGAAAACGTAAGAGAGTGAGAAAGTAAGAAAGTAAGAGAGTAAGACAGTGAGAATGTGAGAGGCAGGGGTTTTGGGAATGCTGGGGATAATCGCAGATCAAATTAACCACTTAACCTTCTAACCATTTAACCATATTTCTTTTTATCCTGACACCTCTGCCTGAATTTCAGGGGTTTACCGATTTTTCTGCCACCTTGGCATAAATGACCCGTATGGCAGTACTTTTGCACCCTCATTTGATTAATCAAAAAAACACGGGCCCCCGGCTTAATGGCATATATACGCAATGAAAAAAGAGCATAAAGAAAAGATGAATGGCGCTCACGCTGACAAAGAAGGAGCCCTTCCGGATGATGAAAAATTGTTTGATTTTGACAAGGAAACATCCGAAGAACCACCGGTAGATGAGCAATCTTCTTCCGAAGAGGGCAAAGTCATTGAGCTGCAGGCCTCACTGAATGAACTCAAAGACAAACAACTCCGGTTACTCGCGGAGTTTGACAACTATAAGAAAAGGACTATGCGGGAACGCCTGGATATCCTCAACTCTGCATCAAAAGATGTGATGGTCAGCCTGCTTCCAGTATTGGATGATTTTGACCGTGCCAAGAAAAGCGCTGATGATCCAAATAATGAAGAAGTCTTTAGTGAAGGTGTGTCTTTGGTTTATAACCGACTTTACAATATTCTTCAAAACCTCGGGCTGAAAGCCATGACCAGCACCGGCGAACCATTCGATGCTGAATACCACGAAGCCATCACCGAAATACCCGCCCCTGATGAAAGCATGAAGGGCAAGGTCATCGATACCCTGGAGAAGGGTTACATGCTCAACGACAAAATTATACGTCACGCAAAAGTCGTTGTGGGCAACTAATCAGAAACTATGAGCAAACGCGATTATTACGAAATACTGGAAGTACCAAAGGATGCGGATGAAGGCACGATCAAAAAATCGTACCGGAAAATTGCGATGCAATATCATCCCGACCGCAATCCCAATAATAAATCCGCTGAAGATAAATTCAAGGAAGCCGCTGAAGCATACGAAGTGCTCAGCGATGCAGATAAGCGTGCACGCTATGACCGCTTTGGACATGCAGGTGTGAGTGGCCAACAAGGATTCCATAGTGCGGAGAGCATGAACATGGATGACATCTTCAGCCAGTTTGGAGATGTCTTCGGTGATAGTCCTTTTGAATCCTTCTTCGGCAATCGCGGCGGACAACGCGCGCAAGGCCAGAAAGGAAGTAATCTCCGCATCAAACTCAGCCTTACACTTGAAGAGGTTGAGACAGGAGTGAAAAAGACCATCAAGGTCAAGAAAAGAAAAACCTGTACGACATGTAAAGGAAGCGGTGCGAAAGACGGTGCCGTGAAGAGTTGCCAGACTTGTGGAGGCTCAGGAGTTGTGCGCCAGATCAGGAGTACCTTCCTTGGCCAGATGCAGACGACGACACAATGTCCTACCTGTCATGGAAGCGGCTCGATTGTCGTGGAAGCTTGTCCTAAATGCCGTGGTGAAGGACGAACACTTGAAGATGAAACGATTGATATCGATATCCCGGCAGGTGTTGAAGATGGAATGCAACTTACTATGCGAGGTCGCGGTAATGCAGGAATCAAAGGTGGACCCGCCGGTGACTTATTGATTGCTATCGAAGTAAAACCACATGCAGATCTCAAGCGTGATGGTAACAATCTTATTTATGAATTATACCTCGGTTTCCCTGATGCTGCAATCGGTTGCTCAGTAGATGTACCGACTTTGGGTGGTCCTGTAAAAATTAAAATTCCACCCGGCACACAGAGTGGAAAAATTTTCCGCCTCAATGGTAAAGGATTGCCTTCTATACAAGCTTATGGAAAAGGAGATGAATTGATCTATGTCAATATCTGGACGCCAAAGAAAATCAGTGAAGAGGAGAAGAAGATTTTGGAAAAATTAAAGACTTCGCCAAACTTCGAACCACAACCCAGTAAAACAGAGAAGGGCTTTTTCGAACGGATGAAAGATTACTTTAGTTGATCCGCGCTGCATGCATAGGGATCTTATTTCTATTGTCACTCAGCGCCTGTGACAGGGGAGTACTCATCCAGGAAAAATGGGAATGGGAGGACCAGCAATGGATCACGGGTGATAAAAAATCCATGGTCATGGAAGCAGTGGATACAAGTACAATCTACCAGATGGACCTCTTGCTCAATCACGAAGAGACATACGGTTATCAGAATCTCTACATAAAAACAACCACCACCTTTCCTTCTGGGAAAGAAGTAGTCTCAGTGACCTCACTTGAATTGGTTGATGCTGATGGTGCGTGGGCTGGTGACTTGGGAGAAAATTGTTGTAAAACAGAATTGCCGCTGCAAACCAGGTTTACTTTTCCTGAAGTTGGAAAATACACATGGACGGTCGAACCCTGGATGCGCGTGGACACAATCAAAGGTGTGAACAGCCTTAAAGTCACCTGCCGCAAAGTCAAAGAATAAGTTCAATCCATCGTGATACATATTCCCGGCTGGGCGGAACGAATGGATCAATTGGCGGCTGAGGGCATTCCTTTTCTTTTCATACTTGATTTCAAACTTGCGGCTCCGATCGTGATGCCATTGGATGAAATTGGAAATTCATTTAATGACCTTTCGGGTATTCGGTATTCGGTAAAACAGGTAATCGGTGATCAGCTGATTAGGACCAAAGAAATTGGATTCTCTAAAGTACCTGTTTCATTTGAAGAATATAAACTTGGTTTTAACCAGGTCATGACAGCCTTGAAAGCAGGTGATACTTATCTGTTGAATTTGTGTTACGCTACAAAAATGACAGGGCTTCCTGCATTGGAAGAGATTTTTAATGTAGTCCGTGCACCTTATAAACTTTTAGTACCCGGTCAATTTGTAGTGTTTTCTCCTGAGCAATTTGTTTCTGTGACCGATGGCGTTATCCGTACTTTTCCGATGAAGGGTACCATCGATGCTTCTATTCCTGATGCTGAAGCAACTTTATTGGCGGATATCAAAGAGCAGGAAGAACATGCTACTGTCGTAGATCTCCTACGAAATGATTTAAGCATTGTTTCCAATAAAGTCACAGTCAATCGCTACCGATTTATTTCAGAAATAAAAACTGGCGACAAATCATTGCTGCAATGCAGTTCGGAGATCAGCGGCATCCTGGATGATGAGTATTTGGGTAAACCTGGTAGCCTTATGAATGCACTGTTACCTGCAGGATCAGTAACCGGCGCTCCTAAGAAAAGAACTGTTGAATTGATCACCTCGATTGAACCAGAAGCACGTGGATATTACACAGGTGTATTTGGTGTGTATGATGGAAAGAACCTTGACAGTGCCGTCATGATCCGCATGATCGAACAACGACCAGATGGATATTATTACCGGAGTGGAGGAGGGATTACTTATCGGAGTGTGGCGGAGCAGGAGTACCAGGAGATGTTGGATAAGGTGTATCTGCCAGTCTGAAGGTTTAGGAGGTTAGAAGATTAGGAGGTTATGTTTATAGGTTGATGGGTTTATAAGTTTATAGAATTTCTAAATCATGCCGTAGGATGGAGCGGTGCTGTGAGCGGGGTCGAACTGTATTCTCCGCCAGCATTTGAAATCATGCCGCTGGATGGAGTTTTCTCCGGCAGCAATTGTAGAAGTTTTAGGTTTGATTCTCCGTTCTGTATTTTTACACCCAGTGCATCGCTTCCTCGAAACAATCTGCATATTTAACGGACAGCCTCGAAATCTCGAATGGCACCAGAGGAGAGTGGATGCAACGCTTAATCATTTTTCTCCGAAGGGAATTGAAGAAGAAAATTCTTTTCCACTGGCTGATATCCTTAGTGCATGTGATTTTCCTACTGAAGGATTGTATCGCTGCAGGATACGTTACGATTTGAATTCCATTGAGGTTGAATTTTTTCCATATACACCGCGACAGATTAGATCTCTTCGATTGATTGAAGCACCTGGTGACTTTGATTACAGTTATAAGTATGCTGACCGGAAAGTATTGGAAGAATTATTTGCCCAAAGGGAAGATGCAGATGATATCCTCATTGTACGTGATGGATGGATCACCGATACATCTATAGCCAATATTGCTTTTCGAAAAGGAGAGCGTTGGTACACACCCTCAAGGCCTCTATTGGCTGGCACTACATTGAAGAGACTGATTACAAAAGGAATTCTCATTCCTCGTCCGATCCATCAATCAGAGTTGCATCATTTTGAATCCTTCCGCATTTTTAATGCGATGAATGATTGGGGAGGGGAGGAACAAGAGGTAGGATTTATCATTGGAGGTTGATTTTCTGTTGAGTTATCTAATTTGATCCAACAGATTTTCACAATTTAATTGTGTTCGCACGGAGGAAAAGGGAGGCACCACGGAGTACGCGGAGGTCAGTTTCAATGACCTATCAAATTTGTCAATTGAGTATCACGTTTCTTTGAAAATTGAAGACTCCCAACTGCTAACTGCTAACTGCTAACTGCTAACTGCTAACTGGTAGCTGGTAGCTGACGCTTTTCAGCTCAGGATAAGCTCATCATACCTGAAAATCACATCCATCCCCTTAGACTTAAAATAATTGCGTGTTTCTTCTTCATCACGATCGGTGGTGGCGAGGACAAAATCTCCGCCCCAGGCACCAAGTGATTTTACGCAACCCCAGTAATCAGGAAATTCGTTGCTCTGGACGGTAGGGAGTCCAAGGATGTCAGATACGAGCGACTCGTGCTGGCGCACGAGAGATTCAAATTCTTTGAGCGTGGTGGCGGCATTGATGCTTTCCGTCAGCCTTGATACTTTGTCTACAGAGCCATTCAGGCCTGCTTTGGATTGGTGATATTTTTTCAATGCTTCGCGGCTGTTTTGCTTGCGGCCAAGATACACCAGGAAAAGTTGTTTTTTGAAACTAGGGTCGAAATCCGCTCCATCAATATGAAGTTCATCTTCAAGGAACTGATACAATACGGGTCCATCTGCATCGGCACAAGCGATATCGTACCCTGATCCACCGAAGGTATCGAATAGTAAGATGTATGGATTAACTTCTGCCCATTGTGCTACGCACCATACCAGGGTAGAACTACTACCCAAACCCCAGTCGCGGTCAAATTCAAGATAAGTTTCAACGGTATACCTGCGCCATTGGCTGAGGAATTCAGAATTCTGACGGCATGCACCTCTTAATAATTGTTGGATACTGTTTGCAATGTCCTTGTCCGTGCTGTCGATCGGATCAAAAGCCATCAGGTCAAAGCTGCCCGAGAACCAAAGATTTCCTTTTCGATCGTAAGATTTCCATGTGATTTCACTGCCGGGACGTTCACTGACATTCATGGACTGTCCTAATTTGCAAGGTAGGGCTAGGGACACAGCCCCGTTTAGTACGAGGTATTCACCGGTAAGGAGGAGCTTACCATTAGCTTTATAGTGTCGTTTCGTTTGAACAGCCATGGGTTAGGGGGCAAAGATAATATTGGTTCTCATAAGATGATCCAAAGACATGTCGTTACATGCCCAAGATCTGCTTCCCCCGATGTCCATCCATGAAGAACACAAGGGAAAACCATTTTTGGAATGCGGCAAGATATATACTTTTTATTTATATATAAACTATTAATGTGAAATAAAATTTGGGTAAAGTGCATAATGGCAGAATGGAGCTGTAGTCGGAGACCCTGTGGATATTGAAAAAGTCCCGTTAAACATTGGATAATTTTATTTTTTGGCAACCCAAAATAACTGCCTGGTTTGGCTTAACGCTCCATTATAGGTTTATGGAAGGGCAATAAGAACCCAAGGCCTTTCCTTATTGTTATTTTGTATTCTTATACCCTCAACCCGAACTACAGTTTATAAACAATGACATACGATAACTTCACTATTAATGCCCAGGAAGCCATACTGGCCGGGCAGCGACTAGCCGCTACGCTACAGCAACAAACCGTAGACACGCCTCACTTGATCAAAGGCATCCTTGAAGCCAGTGAGGACAGCGCAAAATTCCTCTTTCAGAAAGTCGGCGTGAGCATACCTCAGCTGACAAAAGCCCTCGATGAGTCTATTCAAACCTATCCTAAGATATCCGGCTCTGACAAGCAATACCTGACAGATCATAGTAATAAGGCACTGGCCGAAGCTAAAAAAATGCTTCCCGAGTTTGGTGATGAATACATCTCCACCGAGGTAATGTTACTTGGTATCATGAAGGGCAGCAGCAAAGGAGCCCAGATACTGAAGGACCAGGGCGCTACGCTTGATGGATTGAAAGCCGCTATCAAAGAATTACGGGGTGGAAGAAAGGTCAGCGACCAGAGTACCGAAAATCAATATAACGCACTGAAGAAATATGGTATCCACCTTAATCAACGTGCTCTCGATGGCAAGCTGGATCCAATCATTGGTCGTGATGAAGAGATCAGACGTATCCTTCACATCCTCTCCCGCCGTAAAAAGAATAATCCAATCCTCATCGGGGATGCAGGGGTAGGTAAAACGGCCATCGTAGAAGGTATCGCTTGGCGTATTGTCAAAAAGGATGTTCCTGAAAACCTACTCACTAAACAAATCTATGTCCTTGATATCGCAGCATTGATCGCTGGTGCTAAGTTCAAAGGTGAATTTGAAGAAAGGATCAAAGCGGTAATCGAAGAAGTGAAGAGCTCCAATGGTGAGATCATTCTTTTTATCGATGAGATACATACTTTAATTGGTGCAGGGGGCGGAAGTGGAGCAATGGATGCAGCCAATATTCTTAAGCCTGCTTTAGCGAGAGGAGAACTTCGGACGATTGGAGCAACTACTGCGGATGAGTATCAAAAATATTTCGAAGCAGACAAAGCGCTGGTGCGCAGATTCCAGACTGTATTTATCGATGAGCCTTCAGTAGAAGACACGATTTCCATTCTTCGTGGTATCCAGGATAAATATGAGGTGTATCATAAAATTGCCATACTTGATGAGGCACTAGTGGCTGCGGCTGAACTTTCACACCGATATATTGCTGATCGACATTTGCCGGATAAAGCAATTGACTTGATTGATGAGGCAGCTGCAAAACTCAGGCTTGAACTCGATAGTCTTCCAGAAGAGATCGACCAGGCTGATCGCAAATTGCGTCAACTGGAGATCGAACGCGAAGCTGTAAAACGGGAGAAGGATGATAAGAAACTGAAAGTGATTACGGAGACCATAGCCAATACACAGGAAAAACTGGATACACTTAAAGCAACCTGGAAAAATGAAAAGGAATTGGTCGACTCTATCCAGAATATCAAAAAGAAAATTGATGACCTGGAACATGAAGCAACTGTAGCCGAACGCGATTCTGATTATGAGAAAGTGGCCAAAATCAGGTACGGAGAATTAGTGGCTGAAAAGGCTAAGCTCACGGATGCGGAGACAAAATTGCATGCACTTCCAACAGACAGCCGCTTTACCAATGAGGAAGTAACGGCCGATGACATTGCAGAAGTCGTATCACGTTGGACAGGAATTCCGCTGCAAAAAATGATGCAGAGCGAGAAAGAAAAAATGCTCCACCTCGAAGAAGAAATCGGGAAACGATTGATAGGACAAGCTGAGGCTGTAAAATCTGTTAGTAATGCAGTGCGCAGAAGCCGTGCGGGGCTACAGGATCCGAATAAACCTATTGGTTCGTTTATTTTCCTGGGACCTACAGGCGTTGGTAAAACAGAATTAGCCAAAGCACTGGCTGAAGTATTGTTTGATGATGAAGATGCCATCACCCGTATCGACATGAGTGAATACCAGGAGAAGCATGCGGTATCGAGACTCGTTGGAGCTCCTCCGGGATATGTTGGATATGATGAGGGTGGACAATTGACAGAAGCTGTGCGTCGCAGACCTTACTCTATCGTCTTGCTTGATGAGATTGAAAAAGCACATCCAGACACCTTCAACGTTCTGCTCCAGGTTTTGGATGATGGGCGATTGACAGATAACAAAGGTCGGGTGGCTAACTTCAAAAACACGATTGTCATCATGACCTCCAATATGGGCTCTGATGTCATTCTTGAAAATTTTGAGGATCTCGAAAAAATGGGCGATGCCCATCGTGCAGATATCATTGCGACAACTAAGGAAGAGGTTTTCAATTTGTTGAAAGAAACATTGAGACCAGAATTCCTCAATCGTATCGATGACAAGATCATGTTCCTGCCGCTTTCTAAAGCAGAGATCAAACAGATCGCACAGTTACTCTTGAAGAAGATCAAAAAGAATCTCGCTAACAGAGAACTTAATTTAGAGATCAGCGATAAAGCATTGAATCTTCTTGCTGACTTAGGTTATGATCCTCAGTTCGGTGCCCGTCCGCTCAAGAGAGTGATCGAAGTAGAGCTTGTCAACGAACTTGCAGTACAAGTTTTGTCCGGACAATTTGTTGAAGGAGATACCATATACGTTGATGCTGACAACAAAGGATTTGTTTTTAGCGAACAAGGATATAAAGGCGATGGCACTGCTCCACCTACAGGCAATGGCGCCAAGGACACTTCCAGGAAGCGCGAACAAACACTCGACAAGCTGAAAAAGGCCACGAAGGAAGTGGATGACCTCGTGAAGGATATCAAGGATGAAGATGGTGATGATGATGGCGAGGAACAGACTGAGGTGAAACCGAAAAAATAATTCAAAATTAAAAATGGATTTAGTACAGACAGGACGCGTCCTATCCGTTCATAACCTTTTTTTATTATTGAATGCGATCCGGATTTTCCTTCAAAAATGATTTCCATCCACCTTT
>DASXWI010000223.1:0-13261 GCA_036503755.1 Saprospiraceae bacterium
TACAGCTGCGATTATACCCGCCCACATATCCGGCGCCATATTCACCACTGCACCCATCAGTAAACCTCCTGCTGATCCACCCATGGCATACAATCGCTTTGAATCTGCATATTTCCTTTCTACCAAAGCCTTGCCGCAGTCAATGAAGTCTGTGAATGTATTTTTCTTGTTCAGCAGCTTACCATCCTCATACCATAGTCTTCCCATTTCTTCGCCTCCACGGATATGAGCAATCGCATAAACAAATCCCCTGTTGAGCAGACTAAGCCTGGTCATGCTGAATGCAGGATCCATACTCGCCCCATAGGAACCATAACCATATAAGAGGCAGGGACTCGTACCGTCCAATGGGGTATCCTTATGATAAACTATGGACACAGGTACATCCACACCATCTCTTGATTTTACCATGATCCGCTCACTGCGATAATCCGCTGCATCAAATCCACCCAAGACTTCCTGTTGTTTCAACAAGGTCTTTTCCTTTGTATTCATGTTGTAATCATAGGTTGTATTCGGGGTAGTCATGGATTGATAGTTGAACCGAAGAACATCTGTATCAAATTCCGGATTCACCGAAACAAAAGCTACATAGGCTTTCTCTCCAAAATCGATGTAGTGTTCATCTCCTTTGGAAGGAATGATCCTGAGCTGTGTAATGCCTGCTTTTCTTTCGGAGAGTACCAAATGCTCTTTAAATACTTCCATGCCTTCGAGCAATACATCGCTACGATTGGGAATCACCTCAGTCCAGTTATCTTCTCCTGTGGATTGAACAGGAGTTTTCATCAATCTGAAGTTCTTTGCATCTTTATTCGTCCGGATATACCAGATATCGTTGTAATGCTCAATGCTATATTCGAGACCTCTTTTTCTTTCCTGGAATATTGAAAATTGCCCGTCGGGCTTAGCAGCATCCAGGATGCGATATTCCTGGCTTACTGTAGAATACGATCCGATGACTATGTATTTATTGGATTTCGTTTTATACACGAAGGTGCCGTAAGTCTCATCTTTTTCTTCAAATACAAGTTCATCTTTTGAAGAAGGTGTTCCGATTTTATGCTTCCAAATCCGGTATTCTCTGAGCGTGGTGTCCTTTGTTACATAAAATACAGTCTTGTTGTCCTCAGCCCATGTTGCACCACCACCTGTATTGGGAATAACATCTGGGAGCATTTCCCCGGTCGTGAGGTCTTTAAAGCGAAGGGTGTAGATTCTTCTGCTTAGGGTATCTTCTCCATACACCAAAAGTTTATTGTCGGAACTTACACTTCGGCCACCCACAGCATAATAGTCATACCCTTTGGCAAGTTGGTTTACATCCAGCATGATTTCTTCTGTAGCTTCCATGGTTCCTTTTCTCCTGCTATGGATCGCATATTCTTGCCCTTCTTCATAACGTGTGATGTAGTAATAGCCATTATCCTTGAAGGGTACGGACATATCGGTCTGTTTGACACGGCCAACAAGTTCATTGTACAATTTCTCTCTAAAACCACTTGCATGCGACATCATCGTATCCAGGTATTGATTTTCAGCCGTGAGGTAATCGATCACTTCTGGATTCTCACGCTCATTCAACCAATAATAAGGATCCATGCGGGTGTCTCCGTGAATGGTCAATTCTTTTGGTTTCTTGTCGGCTAAAGGGGTAGGAATCTCGCTATTTGACATACTTAATAATGTACTGGACGAAGTGTCTGAAGGATTGGAAGATGATTTACAGGAAATGAAGAAACCAGTGAAGGCCAGGATCATACTCCCTACTGCAAAGGTGAGGAAATTTCTTTTGGCTAAAAATCGGAATAATCCCAAGGGCATTTTGGTGCTCATAATTTGGTGAAGTTTAAATGGTTGTGATTTGAATAGTAAACATAACTGTTTATGCATAACCTTTACAAAAGCCAACTCCGCTAATTCCTGGAATTTCTTCCAACGAGCTCACTTTCAGGATGATGTTCCCCTTGTTTATCGACCAGCTCCGGACAAATTGGAGGTGATTTATTTTCAAATAAATAGCCGAAAGAATGATATCTCCGCTGGAAACCAAAAACAATTGCTGATCTGCTACCTTTGTTCAATATTCTAAAGTGACAAACTATGCCCATTCAAACTACATCGAGGATCATCATGGTCAGACCAGCAGCATTTGGATACAATGTCGAAACGGCCGTGAATAATACCTTCCAGCATGTTCCTAAATCCGGCCAGGAAGAAATCAAAACAGAAGCCTTGAGAGAATTCGATCAACTTGTTTCAATCCTGAGGCAGGAAGGTGTTGAAGTTGAAGTGGTACAGGATTCTGTATCCCCGGTAAAACCCGATGCTATATTTCCTAATAACTGGATTTCCTTTCATGAAGATGGTACCTTGGTCACGTATCCAATGTATGCTCCTTTACGCAGACAGGAACGAAGAGAAGAAATAGTCGCAGCTATTGAAAAGAAATACAAGGTCACCAAACGAGTTTCACTCGAGCATTTTGAAGGTGAAGGACATTTCCTTGAAGGGACAGGAAGTATGGTGTTGGACAGGGTGAACAAAATAGCTTATGCGTGTATCAGCCAACGTACAGATCCAGGTATCTTGCAACAATGGGGTGAACTTATGGGATACACACCGTTTTCATTTGCCGCCCGTTATGATGGCCAGGACATCTACCATACCAATGTCATGATGGCCATTGGGGATGGTGTCAGTATCGTTTGTCTTGATGTCGTAGAAGAAGCTCGAAGAGAAGCCTTGTATCAAAGTCTTTCTTCTGCGGGAAGAGAAGTTGTTGTCTTACGCGCTGACCAGGTTGGTTCATTTGCTGGAAATATGCTGGCGGTCAGAACTAAAGATGGTCAACAACTCATGGTCATGTCAAGGACTGCCCATGAAAGTCTAGATGTGCAACAAAGAAAGACAATTGAGCGCTATGCACGTATTGTATCAAGTGATGTCAATACGATTGAAACTATCGGTGGAGGGAGTGTACGATGTATGATTGCTGAGAATTTTTTACCGACGGCAAATCTTATTAAACCATAGCCTCCTAACCTTCTAATCTCCTAAGCCTTTAAGTGTTTTTCGATAGGATTCAATAAACTCCGCTTTTCTCTTCAGCCGGTACTGCATAATCCAACGGGGATGGGGTAGGGGGATGACACTCTCCCACCATAGGTATTCGTCATTAAGTTTTGACAGATATTCAAAATTTTTCCCCTGGCCCAGAACATACACTTTTGCTCGGTCTACTCCAAATTGTAATTGCGTTTCAATATTCCTGATGATAAAAGGTTTTACAATACGGCTCAATTCCTTGTCATCGTAATAATTGTAATTGATGCCACCTTTGATAAATCCAAGCGGACTAAGGGATGTGATATAAAATTTGTGGTAAAACTTTTCAGGGCCGCCAAGCGCATCAATCATGTCGTAAACGAATACACTTGAAAGCTCTGGTTTCAGTGGAAATGAATTTTCAATTCCCAATTGTTTCAACCGAATGGGATCTGTAAAAGGGACACCGGTAACACCTGCACCAAAACGACCAGGGTTTATTCCAAGGATCAATGTGCGTGGTTGGGGATCATCATAAAACTTTTTATAAAATGCAGTCATGCATTTGTGGGTTTCCAGATCGTCATATGGCATTAGCCAATCTATACCTTCAGGCAATTTGATATCGGGTCTAAGTGAGAAGTGATAATCGAGAATATGTTCCTGGAATTTCTTCACTTCAAGTAATACTTTATGTTTATAGTATGCTGGAGATTGTTCAAGATAACGTAAAGATATTCAATCATTTCAGCCTAGAAGATGGATATTCGGGGTGGAAGTCGTTACTTTATTCTCAATTCAATTGACGTTTATGTCAAACCTGGTGGTCACCTCGTTTATTTTTCTTCTTCTTGCGGGCTGCGCTTCTTCACAAGATGTTTCGGATCTGGAGTTGGTCCCATTCACCAGATTACCAGAGCAGTTGAAAGAATGTTCAGGGATGGTTTATCTCGGAGATGGCCTTTATCTGGGCAACAACGATTCTGGTAACCCACCTGATCTAATTCTCTTTACGTTGGATCATGGCGATGACATTAAGCGAATAAGGATCAAAGGAACCGACAATGTTGACTGGGAAGAGTTGGCAACAGATATTGAATTTGTGTACATCGGGGATACAGGCAATAATAACGGATCAAGAAAAGAGCTTTCCGTATATAAGGTGAAAAAGGCGGAAATTCTTGATGGATTACAAGCCAATGCTGAAAGGATAAGATTTACCTATCCAAATCAAAAGAATCCCGTCAAGGGAAAGAAACACAATTTTGACTGTGAAGCCATGATTTGTATTGGTGACAGCTTATATGTTTTCACTAAAAACCGAGGCAATGGGAACACAGATGTCTATAGTTTTCCAAAATTGGCTGGATCATATGAAGCACGATTTATAGGTTCATTTGCTGCCGGTGGATTGATTACCGGGGCGGATTTCAGAATGTTAGATACTGCAGGTGAACTTGCCTTGGTCGGATACATGGTTAAGGACAAAGGTTATCATCCTTTCATTCTGCATTTTAAGAACGTTGCAGTACCTGGCTTCTTCCAATCGATTCCTTCACGTTATATTTTTTCCGGTAAGCTGCAGACCGAGACAATCCTATTTACGGAAGGAAACACTGTATTCATATCCAATGAAGAGGAACATGGTGATCAGGGCTATATCTATCGGGTGAATTTGGATTGATTATTTGCCCATAATTTATATTATGTTAAGTAGCATAATTTCCCCTCAACCTACTGTACCATGACTGCAACTGAATCAAAATGCCGCATATAGCCAATGGGCTGTGCATTCAATCCTTCAGCTATCAATAATGCTTCTACTTCAGGCATTGCATTTGGGCTGACAGCAATCAACAACCCTCCACTGGTTTGTGGATCACAGACTAGATTCCGGTATTCAGGATTCTCCATGTAAAGATCCTTCCCATAGCTCTCAAAATTCCGAACTGTTCCTCCTGGCATACATCCTTCCATAATGTATTGATTGAGTTCAGCACTAATCACTGGTAATGAAGCAAAGTCTATGATAGCTGTAGTGTGACTTGCTTTACACATTTCGATCAGATGTCCGGCCAGTCCAAACCCGGTAACATCTGTCATGGCGGAAACGCCTCTTATTTTTCCAAGTTTCTCTCCTACGGAATTCAATTTAGTCATAACCTCAATGGCAAGGATTCCATGCTCTACCGAAAGTTTACCCTGCTTTTGTGCAGTACTGAGAATTCCCACTCCTAATGGCTTTGTAAGGATCAGAAGATCATCGATCATGGCACCTCCATTCCTCTTTAAGTTATCAATATGAACCCGACCAGTGACCGCCAATCCAAAAATGGGTTCAGGAGCATCTATACTATGACCACCAGCCAAAGGTATTCCTGCCTCTTTACAAGTGATCTGTGCGCCTCTGATGACATGACCAGCGATCTCCGGACTCAATAGTTTTATAGGCCATCCCAGGATAGCTATAGCCAGTAATGGAGAACCTCCCATCGCGTAAATATCACTGATCGCGTTTGTAGCTGCTATGCGTCCAAAAGTTTCAGGATCATCGACAATCGGCATGAAGAAATCAGTCGTACTGATGATCGCAGTACCATCTCCAAGATCCATCACGGCCGCATCATCTCTTTCTTCATTACCCACCAAAAGCTTTGGATACCTTATGCCGGACTTACCTGCCACATTTAAAATACGATCAAGCACAGAAGGTGAAATTTTACACCCACACCCTGCCCCATGACTATATTGAGTCAGCTTTACTGAAGTTGAATCCATTCGGTTTTTTATATAAAGTATTACCTCATTACTATTAAGTAATGTGTTGTAATTCAGTTATTTATTAATCTATTATTAAGTTGTAAAAGCCGGTTTGCTGTTTGTTCAACATCATTACAATCTTGCAGGTGAACAACCCTTTCCTTTGGCCAATGATTGAGTTGAAAGATATAGGATTTATCATAATAGGTTAATGCGATATCAGCAGCAGTTCGCAGATCATGTTGTTCAAGGGCTTTGATGGCCAATTGATAGTTGAGACCACCAAGTCTCTTCTTTATTCTAGCGAAAGAGTTTTTGAGTTGATCCACATCTATAGGTTCACAATAATACCGCAAGGCTCTATCGAGTCTGATTTGTTTGTCTACATCAATCGTATATAAAACGGAATCTCGCATATCACGCCAGATCCCTTCAGGAATGTAAACCTTTCCGATACTCTTGGATTCATTTTCTAACCACACAGGTCGTTTCGGATCCAGGGATCTCAATTTCAGGAAAAGATCGTTTTCAAATTGTTCTGTACTGGGTGGTTCTTCTTCACCAATCGAACCGAAAGCACTCCCCTTGTGTCGCGCTAATTTTTCAAGGTCAATAACTTGTTCACCTTTTCTGGCAAGCGCTTCAAGGATTTCAGTTTTCCCCCCGCCTGTATAGCCGCCAAGAATGTTGAATGTAAACGGACTATTTTCAAATAGAGCGAAGGCTTTACCCCTGAAACTTTTATATCCATCTTCCAGCCGGTAAATTTCAATGCCCGAAAAAGAATAAAGCCATTCCATAGCTCGGCTCCGTTTTCCTCCACGCCAGCAATGTATCAGGATCTTTTTTCCAGGTTTATTCCTGAATGGTTTAACAGCATCAACCAGCTCCACCATTTTTGAACCAGCGATCTTCAGTCCTTCACGGAAAGCGGCTTCCGGTGACTTTTGTTTGTAAAGGGTTCCGACAATGGCCCTTTCCTCATTATCAAATAAAGGAATATTAATAGCACCTGGTATATGGCCATCTGAAAATTCTCCCGGCGATCTGACATCGATGATCCGCCAATCCTCCAAATGCAACAGTACCTCATCAATGGTTACAGCTTCCTTCATGCCCCACAAATATACAAGGGACCTGCAAGAAAAAAGGAAGCTAACTTCTTAGCTTCCTTTAACAAAAGACCAGATTAGTATGAAAAAACTCTACTTCCTATTTGTGTGCAATTCGTGATGAAATACGATGCTATAACGATAATAAGGACACCATTTAGTACGAATGGTCCCACCCAAATCAGGATATGTCGTCTAAAGCATGCCTGTTTTCGACAGACAGGTAAATACGAAGCGTTAAATCACAAAGGAAAATTCAATACTGCCATCGATCAAGTAATCGGAGGAACAGTTTTGTGGTGTTATAGGCATCATCCAATGCCCGGTGGTGAGAGCCTTCGAAATCAATATCCAGAAACTCAAGCGCCTTGACCAGGCCAACTTCTTTGTTTAGTTTCTGCATACGGGCATACTGAGCCTTAAGATTGATACAGGTCGGCAGGAATAAGTGATCCAGGTCATGTCTTAAACATTCATCCTTGATCATATCCATATCTTTTCCTCCCCAGGTGCATAAGAGATGTGGGCCATCTTCTCTATAAAACCAATCTTCAAATATTGGAAATACCTGGCCAAAGATTTTTGCCTTACCTACCTGGTCCTGGGTAATGCCGGTCAAATCCATACAATATGTGGAGAGCCTTGGATTCATCACTGGTTTAATGAAGGCTTGAAAATGATCCATCCATTCGCCATACCCGTTTACTCTATAAGCGCCAATCTCAATGATCTCCTGTTCCCTGTCCATGCTATTTCCTTGCCAGCAAGTAGCTTCCAGGTCGAATATGATAAAATGCATGTGGTGGCTGATTATTCAGATTCTTGTAATCGGTCCTGGGCCTGGTGAATACTATCCATATCCCACGTTATACGTTCCTCAATGTGGAAGCCGGATAAACGGTTATGATAATAGAAAACAAGCATTGGGTTCTTTGCAATAATATTGTCTTTATCACCAAATTTTAAAGGCCATACCGCGTGAAAGGATCCAAGGTATTTCACCCCGTTCCGTATCATCTCATCCGGTTCAAGCGTATGCAGTTCGTCCTGCAACCTGATCAATTTATTCGCTTCCATATCCTTCAGAATACCGAGGATGGTCAGATAGGTTTTGCGAAAGACATTCATTGGAATGGAAAGCATATCAACCGGTAGTCGGAGAATCGCATACAAATCCATGGATGGATGCATTTTGCGCAAGATCTGGAATGCTGTATACGCCACAAGGTGACTGGTCAGCACGACATAATAACGCTCATAATTTTCCACTACTTTCTCTGCCAGTTTCCGTGTATAAACGGATTCCCGTTGCCGGTTGGCTTCTATTTTACCGTGGAGTGAAAAATATTCCTTGGTATCCACTTTTTGATTCCGTTCATCAATACTATTTGCATCCGCATCCAATCTATACCCAAGGACATCCATGGGTTCACCAAAAGAAAGATGAAACTCACTTGACTGGGAAAAGAACTTCCAGGCAAAGGAAAGCAGGTTACGTACCTTGAATCCTCTCTTACTGGAAGAAACATATTTCTCTTCACCTGTTGATTTGAGATAACCTGAAATCAGACTCTGGGCCTCCAGTGTACAATGGTAACCAAGAATGAGTGGAACAACAATTATTTTCTGATCACCTCCATGCTCATATACGGATCGCTGTGCGGACAATAGTGAATTTAATAATCCATATTTCAATTCGCGTTCAATCTCACCGGATCTCGATCTTGTGCCTCCGGGAAAAAATAAACTATTTGTTCCACGCTCCAACATCACTTGAGACATGATCTTAAGGGCATCAAGATAAATCGGGTTTTTCTTCCGACGATCTACTTTGTAAGCACCAAGACGAGACATGTAGAAAGCAAATATCTCCGATTCAAACAGATTTAATCCAGCTCCATACGTAAATGAAGGCAAGCCTACAACCGCATCCAGCGCATAGCCAATCATAATACTATCCAGGTTGGAAAGGTGTGTAGGTAAAATGACAACCGTTCCATGTTTGAACATATTTCGTACATGTTCGACATCGCCATGAATCCGGATACGTTCATACAATTCCAATTTAGTACTCCACAATCTCCTGTGACTCTTCCCTGCGGCTGCATTTAACAAACGCTTAAAAAACACAGTTAAGAACTTACGTGCAAAAAGAAATGTACTCTCCTTAAAATTTCCTGCAATCTCAGTTGTGTAGCGATGGATAATCCGCTTCAGGATTTCTGTATTGTTTTGTAATTTTTGTTCTGGCTTAAGTTTATCATTCGCAGTGATTTCCGTCCGGATTTTTTTCCAGAATTGTTCTTCATTCGGCGGATCTATTTTCCAGCGGTTTTCTTTGAGACGAATGAGTTCGAGATAACATACTCTTGAAATAAGATCACCGATCCGATCCCCATGCTTCTCCAGGATATAATCCACAGTATGCTCATCTACCGCATCAATCAACCCATCCCTATCCTGGTAGAGTTTGTTGATCGGCCAGTCCTTAATGTCTGGAATAAGTTGCGGGTAAATCTTCATTTTAGTTTACTGGATATGCTTAGTAAAAATAGCATTCGTTTTATGGATAAAGTCCAGGATTTCATCCCTTCCAGTCTCCCCCACACTACTTGTAACAATAATTGGTGGTAAGGTTTCCCATTCTTTCAGGATTTCCTGTTTATAGGTATCGAGTGCCTGTGCCAATTCTGCCGGTTTTAGTTTATCTGATTTCGTAAACAATATTGTAAAAGGGACCTGATGTTCACCCAAAAGATTCATAAATACCCTGTCATTATCCTGCATGGGATGCCTGATATCAATCAGCAGAAAAGTGCAAGTCAGATTAGTGCGATGTAGAATATAACGGTCGATCAACCTTGACCATTTCTTTCGCATGGATTTAGATACCTGGGCAAAGCCATAACCTGGAAGGTCAGTAATGTACCACGGTGGCTCCTCATTCACCTTGAAAAGGTTGATGGATTGCGTTTTGCCAGGCTTTTTGGACGTTCTGGCAATCTCTCTGTTTCCGGTGATATAATTGATGATAGACGATTTACCCACATTCGACCTACCGATAAAACAATATTCAGGCCGTTGATACTCAGGACACTCCTTGACATCGGAATAACTCCCGATATAATGGATATCTAAATTGTTCTCTCCCATAGCAGCCGGTCTTCCGTCTTTCGGGGTTAAAGTTACGATTTAGTGAGACCCACAGGGATTTAGACTGACCTGGCCTTCTAAGGAGATCAAGTTGCTACGTAAATGTGGGTTTCATTCAGTTTACGTGTCCATTAGTTGAAGGATAATTAAAATTTGGTTGAACTAACCGTGAAACAGTAATAAATTCTTTCACAATTGAAAGTGATGTCTTATTGTTCAATGATCTCAAAAATCAACAAATTTAATTTGTCAAAGGCTTTGCTGTCAAGTGTTAAAATATTTTAAAAACCATACATATTGAGTGTATGACGAAATACTAAAATGCTTTTTCAGCGTTATACGGTCAACTAAACAAATTGAAACTATGAAAAAGACCCCATTCTTACTAGCGATCTCCTTTTTGAGTTTTCTTTCCTTTTCGGAAATGAATGCCCAGTTTTCGATGACTGCTTCAATGGGTATATCCCCGCAGCAGTCCCCCGGCAGCGATTATATCTTTGTCAATCGTTCAACACCGAAAGCCGAATTTATATTCAACATTTCTCAAGTTAAGGCATCCTACTTCGCAGGAGTTGGAACGCGATATGATCTCTTTCCTTTTTTCTTTACAGCGGAGGCTTTATATAATAAACGGCAATTTGTTTATGATGTAGCTTACACTTATCCAGGATTTGGCAGATCTGAAGAAACATTAGAATATTCAGAAACTATGCATGTCATCAACGCACCAATATCAATTGGGGTACAGCTGGGGATCATGGAAGTATCAAGTGGTTTCCTTCCTCAATTTGTAGTTGGCCATGAAACAGATCTTGATAATATCAGTGGATATACACAAAAACTAAATCCTCTGCGATTAGGATGGCATACGGGGATTGCTGCAAGATTATCAACGCTGCGTATTGGTCTTGACTGGCAGATGGACTCCAATAGTTACGCAGATCACATTTATATCAATAATCAAAATCTTGATCTGAGAGGAAAGTCCAGTAGGCTCGTTGGAACGCTATCCTATCAGTTTTAATTGGTTAAAGGGTAATTGTTATAGGGTAATTAAACCCTGAAATCCATTTACCGCTTAACAATTACCATTTAACATTCATTTCATTTTGGCGAGAATCAGCGAATTTGTAAAGAAGGAATGATCGTTTTTTTGAATGGTGGATTCAAGCAATTCAAGTGTTTCAATGGCACTTTTCAACGTCCAATCATATAGCTTGTCATGTTCTCCTTTATCTCCATGTTTGCAGAAATAGTTATCTGCTTTATTGACAATGTTGAGGAGCTGATCCCTGTATCGCTTCGATGATTTTTTAATTCCTTTCCTTAGAATAGAAATAAGGAACCTGTTTCCATTGTACGTAAGCAAGTCTTCCTGGAGATCAGTGATATCATCATTGACTTCTGTGATGAGGTCGTAACATGCCCATGCCTTTTCTTTCCAGATTTTTTTGAGTTCAGGCCTGGCCAGGTAGATCAAATGTCTGATGAGCCGTACATCACATGATTTGGTGGTATAGAATTTTTTAAATGGCTCCCTTGTTGGCCATTTATTCCTCCGGCAGTTTAGTTCGATACGTTCGTATTCTCTAATCTCCGCCAGGAGAGGATGCAAATCTACAGGTTCAGGAATGAGCTTGCGCAACGCATCTTCAATGTGCTGCCATAGTTCTTTCAACTTTCCTTCTTCCAGAGACCATGTACTTTCCAGATAGGCATCAAGCAGGTAAATCTGGTACTGCACATCCGTGAGTTGTGCTACAAATACCTTGTCCTTATCCAATTGCGCGTGGCGCATCAGGTCGGTAAGTTTCCGGTACGAAAAAAGTTCTTTTATTTTATCCCGAATCTCCTTTTCACCGGCATATTTTTTTATAACCATATGCCCTACTCCACTTTAATGATCCGTGTGACAATCATTTCTTTGCCGGGACGGAAAGCGATATAATAGATACCCGGAGGATAAGCAGATATTGAAATTTCACCTTTATAACGATCATCATACTTGACGATGGTTCCATTTAATAATGTCTCTCCCTGATGTGAATACATTGTATACGGAAGGAAGATTTCCTTTGATGGGAAAATAGCTTCTACCTGGTATACACCTTTTCCTGGATTCGGATACACTTCGATAAAATAGTCTTCGGTAATCGATGAAGTGCTTACTGAAGTTGAAACGGTGACAGTGTCTACAGTGGTGCAACCTGCACTGTCCTTGACAGTTACTTCGTAGTCACCAGGTTCTAACATGATAAAAAATGAATCTGTTACAAATGTCCCACCATTAAGACTATATAAGACCTGGCCCAACTCACCTGATACACTCACATGAATCTGACCAACATCACCACCAATGGCAGGCATGGTTGTAACCAATGTCTGGAGGTTGCATGATAAAACCTCAAAAGGAACTGTATCTCTACAACCTGCAGCATCTTTTCCGATCATGTCATAGATCCCTGGCGTGAGATTAGGGAAGCTAGATGAAGTTTGAAAAGTCACACCTCCATTAATACTGTAAGTCACTGGTCCAAGGTTGTTGGATGCTTCTCCAAGGGCAATAGCATCTCCAGCTCCCGGAGACGACTCATGTTCAACACCAACTTGTAAGGTGAACAAACATTGATTGGTTAGGCAAAGCTGACTGGACGACTGTGATCCGAAATTTGGTTTCGCCAATTCAGCGATGAGTACGCCATCCTCGTTGAAGATTTCAAAATCGCCTTGTACGCCTTGAGCTGACATCCCATCGCCAAATGCATCATATACTGTGAATGTGTAGCATGCTTCCGGATCAAGACAAAATGATTCAATATACGTGGTCTGCTGATCAGCAAATGGACCACCCGAAGCGATTACTGTATTTGTTGCATCAAATAATTTCCATGTGCTTTCCTGGGGAAAATTATCCGTGGTAAACTCAAGGATGGCCTCTTTCCCATCAGGTTGGGCAATGATGGTCCATTCAATATGATTGTTTGCAGGTACTTCATCTGTGAAAGTCGAATTGATGAATTCAATATCCATACCGAACGCATTTTCTCCATCATAGACGCTCGCAGGGAAAGTAAAAATAGTCTCATCCCCAAAAGCTAATTCTCCTAGCCAAAGTAAAGTATCCACAGGCTGACCGGATAGTGATAATTCCAAAGAGACTTCTCGAACTGTATCCAATCCTGCATTCT
>DASXWI010000224.1:0-4549 GCA_036503755.1 Saprospiraceae bacterium
TGGAAAAATCGCACTCATACAGCGTGGGGGTTGCGAATTTGGATGGAAAGCTTTGCAGGCGCAAAATGCAGGAGCTATTGCAGTGATCTGCATCAGTATTGATGATGACAACTATACCATGAATCCAGGAAATTATGGAGCTGGTATACATATTCCAATTCTCATGGTTGGCTTGTCAGATGGACAAAACATCAGCCAATTTGCCGGCAACGGATTGCATGTCACGTTTGTTGATCCTGGGCAGGAGTTGCCGGTCGCTCTCGACAGCGATCTTGACAATTCCATTATTATCCATGAATATGCACATGGTATTTCTACACGATTAGTAGGTGGTCCATCAATCTCATGTATGGGAAATGTGGAGCAAATGGGTGAAGGTTGGTCTGACTTTATTGCCTTGGCTGTAACTGCCCGTGCAGGAGATACCGGTGAAATGAGAAAGGGATTTGGAACTTATGCCATTCGGGATGCACCAACAGGACGCGGGTTTCGCCGGTATCCATACTCCACCGATATGAATATTATGCCATTAACTTATGGAGACATTGCTCCAAGCCAGGAAATACACAATCTTGGTGAAGTATGGGCGGCTATGTTGTGGGATATGTATTGGGCCTTCGTAGAGAAATATGGCTGGAGTCCCGATCCATTTGAAACTTCCAGTGGAAATTATAAGGCGATCAGGCTTGTATTTGATGGTTTGAAAAATACTCCTTGTAATCCGGGATTTGTGGATGGTCGAAATGCGATACTGGCTGCTGCTGAATCCTTGTATGGTGGTGATGATATCTGCATGATTTGGGAGGTATTCGCCAGGCGCGGTCTTGGTTATAGTGCAGACCAGGGATCTCCCTTTGATGCAGGGGACCAAAGGGAAGCGTTTGATCTTCCTCCTGTTTGTAGTGGTAACCTCATCCTTGAAAAATCGGTAACGGATTTTATTCAACCCGGTCATGAAATTCATGTGACGATTACAGCAGGCAATTATAAAACAGATACCGTCACGAATGTTTTGATCTCAGATGAAATACCGGAAGGAACAAATTTTAAAGTAAATTCCTCCAACCTTCCTGCCAGCCTCCAGGGTAATCGCGTTCATTTTCAAATTGGAGATATGGTGTTTAATAATGAAACAGTGATTACGTATACGCTTGAAACAGATCCCGAAGCCTGGTCGAAGCGAAAATTCCTGGATGGCATTGATGTAGAAAATAACGCTAATTGGCTAACGTATACCATGGGTGTTGATGCATCAAACGATTGGATCATTACTGAAAATCATCCTGCTCATTCCGGTAGATTCACCTGGATGTCAAGTGAAGTACCTGAACAAGCCAGGCAAGCTCTTGAACTTGATCCGGATGCGTATAGGATCCATGTAGATGGCTCGCACCCGGTGTTACGGTTTTACCACCGGTATAAAACAAAAGCCGGAACGAATGGAGGAATCGTAGAAGTGAAAGATGTAAATGAAGAAAACTGGCAACAGGTAGGTGATGCGATTCTAAGAAATGGATATGAAGGAAAAATTGATTACCTCACATTTGTTGCACCAAACATGGAAGCTTTTTCCGGCAATAGTGGTGATGATTTTGAGGCGACCTATGTTGATCTCAGCAATTGGGCTGGCAAAGATATCCATGTCAGGTTTCGCTTTGGCACTGGCACAGATACGCATAGCGGCTTAGGGTGGCTGATCGATGACATAGAATATATGGACATGCTATCCTATAACAGTGAGGTGTGTCTGACAACCGACCAGGGTGATTTTGAATGCGCCATAGCTCCTGAAGGAGGAACTATCGTAGAATCAAGAGAAGATCCCACAAGCGTCGCACATGAATTGAATATCCTTGATGCATTTATTTATCCTAATCCTGCATCAGAATACTTTATAGTTTCCATTTCCGGAAGTGAACAACATCAAGGTCAGCTCAGTTTACTGTCCATCGATGGCAAGCGAATCCAGACTCAATCGTTTAGTTTCGAAAGACAAGGTTCTATAATGGTGAGCACCGAAAATGTGCTACCTGGGATTTACCTGGTGGATGTAAGTACAAGTGAAGGAGTGTATAAGGCTAAGATTTTCATCCAATAAATGCCTTATTTGAACAACCGATCACGATCTAAGTTGCTAATCTCCTAACACGACAGAATCAACATTCTATATTCGATTCGACAGAATTGACTGAATTCAGTTTTGCCCCTACAGGGCAAGGGGATTTGTACTTTTTATTTTGTTACCAACCTTTAGCCCCTACGGGGCATTGGTTTATACAAAATAAATGATCATCAATACACCTACAATCTCACTATCTTAAAACCACTTTTCCTCACCACTCACCACTCACTGCTCACTACTCACAACTCACAACTCACTGCTCACTGCTCACTACTCACTACTCACAACTCACAATTCACCACTCACCACTCACTGCTCACTGCTCACTACTCACTACTCACTACTCACAATTCACCACTCACCACTCACTGCTCACTGCTCACTGCTCACTGCTCACTTCCTTTACACTAGCTGAAACAAAAAAAAGAGCCTGAAGCAAACTTCAGACCCTTTTTTGTTTGACGGATGACCCGAGGTTTCATTCCCTCGACATCTCGAATGTGCCTCCGTTTGAGGGATCCGTGGATTCTCCCCAGATACCGGTGATCTCATCATCATCCTCATCGAATGTACCGGTGAAGGTGTAGGTGTAGTTCTCACCGAGCGGAGTATAATGAGCTTCAAACTCATCACCATCTGCGTCCCAGGAGCCTTCTGCATACACTTGCCCATCGGGATAGAAGGAAACAAGGTCACCACCCTTTTTCAATTGCCACTTTTCGAAATAAGTTGGGGGGTCGTATCCGAATCCCCAACGTCCTTCCCAGGTGCCGGCCATGGTCTTTACTTCGTCATCCTTCCTGCAGGAAATGAAAGTAGCAACTGCAAAAGCCGACAACAAGATCAACTTTGAACTTTTCATTGATAAAATATTTAGAGGTTATAGATTACAGGAATGAAAGGGACAGCCTGAGTATGGTAACTCAGGTATTCATTTTAACTGCCACTACTATGAAAGGCTTGTACGGGTTATGACTTCAGGACGATGTCCAATTGTCTTCCGTTTTCAAATGCTTTTTTATCCAAAGAAGTACCGACCATGATACCGAGGATCAGGCCCATCGGTAATCCAATAGGAAAGAGCGCGAGATTTCCTAAAACCGTGCCTAACATCATACCGAATGGAACCCCAAAAATCATCATGCCCATGGCTAACCATACATTTCGATAATGGTTTCTTGGTACAAGCTTGAGATCCCTGGATAGTATTTGAAGAATCCCATTGCGTTTTTTACTTATTTCTACCGCAAACGCTTTACTGGGTCCGGCAAAATCGTTAAGGTCTTTGATATCCTGGTTGATCAAAATAAGAATAGAGGATGGAAGTTGCCTTTTCTCTAATTCCAGGATCATTTTTTCAAATGCATCAAATTCATGCTTCAATTTAATATCCAGAAACATGCCTGGTCTTGCATTCAGTTTTAAAATTTCCATGATGTCTTTGTTTAAATGTTAAATCATTCGCTTGAGTATTTCCTCACCGGATATACATCAATGCGAATACAAAGATCATGTCAACCATGCTTGCGTGAAATAGCATGATCATATGAAAAGTGGAAGCTCATCATTACTGAATCTCACATGAATATGTGAATAAGGAAATACTTGTAACCTGGAACTACTTCTTCTCGATTTCTTTCAACATGGCCACTAAACCTTCAGGTGCAGACCACTGTGCATTATGGTCAGCTTCAAGGATCAGGACAGGCCATCCTCTTCGTTTGGCGCGATCGGATTGGGAAGCAAACTCATCCAGTTTTGGATCTTTCGATTTTTCAACAGTCAGAATATAAATCGTTGGGACTTTGAGTCTTGCCGAATTTTCCAAAACAATAGTATCCGTCCAGGTATGGATCGGTTGGGGTACATCCTTAGGTGGAGTCTTGCCCGCAGGTACCCAAAATGGAATAATGAATCCATCTACTATCTCAAATTTGGAAATGTTGTTTTTAAAAATGGTATTCACACTTTCTTTATTCTCAGGAACAAGCGCGTCCAGGTAGATGACTTTTTTTATTCTATCCGGCACACTATCCACAACACCTGTGATTACCATTCCTCCATAGCTATGGCCTATTAAAATAACATCATGTAGATCTTCGTAAAGGATCGTATTGACAATGTCAAGTATGTGCGTGTGCAAACCGACATCTGCTGATCCTAGGTGAACTCTTTCCCCCTGACCTGTCAATGTAGGACGATAGACATTACTTCCTGCGATAGTGAGCAATGAATCAACTTCTTTCCAGGCCCATCCACCACCCCACGTCCCATGCACAATCACATAAACAGGCTTAGCCGTTGATTGGGCATAGGAGGAAGAAAAGGAAAACGAAAAAAATATAGGTAATAACGAACCAATTATGATTCTGAAAATACTTTTTCCAAAAGTCATGTTACAGCCCGTATTATCCGTGTTTCTCATGC
>DASXWI010000225.1:0-4306 GCA_036503755.1 Saprospiraceae bacterium
TGTTTCCGACGGGTCTGTGGAGTCACCACATTCTACAACGATATCTTCCGGACATTCAGGAACACAACAATTATCTTCAATGGTCACTATCAGAAAATCACTAACCGCCATACATGGTCCAAGTGGATCGTTGGTGGTTAAAGTTAATGTCACAGTGCCTGCCATATTATCAGCGGCACTGGGGTTATAGACTGTGTTAGGGGACATCGCATTGACAAACATACCAGTCCCACTAGTGGTCCAAAGTGAAGTAGATGCTGATCCACCAATCATCCCTACAAGAGTAACCGTAGGGAAGTCAACACAAACAGTTTGATCCGGTCCTGCATTGACGGTTGCAGGAGTATTTATTGCCAAGGTGACAGGTACTGAGTTTGAACATCCATTTGCATTCAGAATCGTCAGGTTTCCTGAATAGGTTGCTGCAGGAATGTCTGCTGGAATTGCAATGGTGCTTATCACACCACCGCCAACCATAAAGGCAAATACTGTATTTCCCTGATCAACTAATCCGGCACTATTGGCTGCATTGTTCCAATCGATACTGTATGAAGTTGGATTATTAGACGTTGCCGTATAAGTTAAGGAAGCCACTTGAGCCATGGTATTAAAGCAGAGTGCATCAATAGTTCCAGTAGTTGTGATAGTTGGCAATGGGTGGATTGTTATGGTTACTGCTTGTGTATTCGTACAATTGATGGCATTCATAATAGTCATCGTCCCGGAATAATTACCTGGTAACGCCCCTCCTGAAACCACAATATTATTGATCGTACCACCGCCTGCCATGAAGCCAAAAGACGTATTTCCCTGATCTTGCAGTCCGTTTGCATTTGCAGTCGCGTCCCAGTTTATGCTATAGGATGATGGATTATTGGTTGTGGCAGAATAAGCTAAAGTGGAATTCTGAAGTCCTGCATTAAAACAAACAGCAGCGATTCCACCAGGGGTGGTGATAGTTGGTAATTGATTAACCGTTACACAACCCTGTGCAGAATAATCATCATTGACATCAATAACTCCAACCGTACCTGAACAGATGTCATCTACCAGTGCCCGATAACAATAGGTTCCTGCTGTGGGTAAAGTATAGTTATAAGAATTTGTTGTGTTTGGAATAACTGTCCATGTGCTACCACTGTTAGAAGTAACTTCCCAGCGGAGAACTGGACCAGTATGGTTGGAAAGGGTTAATGTTCCATTTGCTGTGACACATGAAGATGTATTGGCTGGTGAAATCAAACCTCCTGATACTGGTTTGGCAGGAGGATCTGCCCAATACAACACGACCGTTGGAGAGGTTGATGAACAGGCCGAAGGCGATGCATCATTGATAACTCTTCGAATGAGGTAATATCCGGCTGCTGAACTATTAGTGCCTAAAATGGCCGAGGTTACCTGGGCTTTTGAAATATTTTCCGTGTTAAGAACAGTGGTTACATAAGCACCACCATTAAATGAATACTGCCATTGATAAGTTTGACCTGTACCAGTAGGATGAGTTACAGAACTTATTCCATGATAGGATTCATTTCCACATGCATAATCAAATGGGGAACCTTGAGGGCCGCCATATCCCCAGGAAATTGTATTTGGATCACATTGGCCATAGACTTCATTAGTGAAGCAAAAAAGTGGCAATGCAAGCAAAAACAATATCCAAGCTTTACATCTGGCATAGATAGTCGGTTCTTCGACCGGAAAACCGGAGAACCGGTTTTTTTGGGAAGACATAGAAAGGGCATTAGGAAACAGGATGAGACTACTGAGTTTCATTAGAAATGGGTTTTCTACTATAAAGGGCTTCAATTACTCACCGAGGGAGATGAGGGATCGCAAAGTTAGAAATAAAACCTTAACAAGTTGTTTTATATTAGGAGTCTCTATATGTCTAAGTGATTATTTTACATTTGCTTATGAATAATATTTTTCATTATTGATTTTTTGGCGCGGATTTTGCTTTTCTCCCAAATTGGGGATTTTACTGTATTTAACACTTACATATTTTGAAAGAGAAGGTTGATTTTATGATCCATTAAACCCCAAACCTCTGTCCTGACCTCCACCTTAGCCTCCGTTTCGGCCTTAGTCTTAGCCTTTGCCTTTTCCAATGAGCTGCCTATACCCATCCATCTTATCGTTTGGAACAGCCACGGAGAGATGGTAATAAATAATTTTCCATTCTCCATCAAATCGTTCCACGATACCAGTACTACGACAAGTGCCCATCCAGGTATCGAGAAGCTCATCAAACCATGCCATCTGGCCACCAGGTCCGATCGTAATATTGCGTGACAATGGTTTGAAGTCCCAAGCTTTTTCCTTTTTGAAATATTCTTTCGACCATTCACGTAGTTCGTCCCGCAACCAACGCTCTGTAGCATCAGTACCGATGTAAATTGCATCCTCTGTCATACGTCCGAAAAAAGCTTCTTCATCTGCTTTTGCAGCAGCTTGATGCCAGAGATTCATGAGTGAATCTATCGTTGCAATGGAAGCCTGATCTGTTGGGCAATCGGTTTTCCTACGTGTATCCGTGATCATTGTAATCTTCCATATTCCCTGCACTTTCATCAATTGGAAACTATTGACACCGCAGTGACTGAATTTACCTTCAAAATAAAACTCATACGGAGTCCAGACTGATGCAATGCCTTCATCAACAAGACACTGCCAACCAATAAGTCGCTCTTCCATATCCGCTTCTCCCATGATACCTACTCCACGCAAGAAATCATTGAGCGTCTCTCCTTTTGCCCGTGAGTGGCCTTTAGAATCATAGGAATAGGTCATGAGATTCGCACCTGGTGTAAAGCAAGTACGCATGTTCGCAGTATCTGCTTTATACATAGAGGTAAACATCTTGTCTATCGTCGCACGTATCTCTAATTCCTGTGAGCGAATAGGGGACGAGAGCGAAAGGAAGAAATAAATGATAATGGCAGCTTGTTTCATGCGGTGAAGATAAATGTGGATGGGTGGGAATAGAGAATATTTCGACGATGGGCATAGGGCATTTGAAATATGGGCAATGGATGTAGAGACGCGATTAATCGCGACTCTACATCCATTGCCCATATTTCATTGCAATAGGGAGGGAATCCGTTGTAAAACTTCGGGAATGGATGCACCAGCATAGGTGACCTGATGGTGAACAGCCACTGGCCAGGGGTCCAAAACCTTTAGGCCGATATAGGCTTCAATACGTTCTTTTGAAATGCTGCTAATTTCCTCCAACTGCTCCCAGATATTGTCTGGCCATTGGATTTCTTCCCGGATATAACAGAAAGCATAACTTTCGGCCATCGCATGTAGGGCAATATTATACATTCCCTTTTCCATATGGCCTTTAATGAGATGAGGTACAGAAATGATGATGGTTCCATCTTGTTCTTCGACTTCTACTATATGTGCATCATCCGGTTGGTGGGGAGAAAGAAAAGGATGATGATAAAAGACGATCCTGTCCATGTCTTCGTAGAGAAACTTTTCCTGATGCATAGTGAGAAGCACGGCATACCAGGCTAAGATATACTTCACGTCCTCAGGGGCATCTTGTTCATTTTTGTTGAGGAAATCCTTTTTGAGCACCCATCTTTTCATCCGGTCTTCAACCATGTGCTGATATATCTCCTCCATAGCCGCAAACCTGGGAGCAGTGACAGTCAGCATCTTGTGCATATCCCGATCAAGGCGTTGAGGCACCCCCCTGATCATTAACTGATCTATCTGGTATTGAAAGACATAGGTTCCTACAAGGACCAGGATGCTCACGATCATCAGGTACAGCATATCATTTCTGTCCTTAATGAATATAAAATAAGCACTTACTAAAATGCCAACACCAGCGAGAACCATTAGTCTGCGAGCCATACCAGGGTCAAAATTATCCTCAAGAATACCTAATTAGTACGGAAAATGCTACTTTTGCCTCCCCTCGCGACGCAAGTTGCCTGATGGTGAGGGTACCTTAGCTCAGATGGTAGAGCAACGGACTGAAAATCCGTGTGTCCCTGGTTCGATTCCTGGAGGTACCACTTGAAAAGACAAAAGCCCACGATCGTGGGCTTTTGTCTTTTATAAGGACTATTCTTTTATAAATCTCTTTACAAGAAGAAGTCCATCTTTTTTAATTCTCAATAAATAGAGCCCCGGAAGCAATCCAGAAACATCTAATGTATTATCGTTAAGCACCCTACTACTCATCAAGTTGCCGGTGGCATTGAATATGGTAATAGTTGCATCGTCTAATGGCATACCGCTTAATTGCAATTCAGTTGAAACAGGATTCGGGCTAAGGATTAAA
>DASXWI010000226.1:0-3008 GCA_036503755.1 Saprospiraceae bacterium
TTTCTCGACCGGGTATTTGGCTTCCATTTCCTTTTCTTTCGCCACCTGGGCATTGTAGTCTTTCATGGATGACATCGAGGTAATCGCCATCCATGCATAAAGTGCGATACAAATCAGGGGCGACACCGCCCCCAACAAAGCAGACTTCTGAAAATTTCCAGCCGAATAGGCTTGCCATGCGAGTACAAGCATCACCAGGAATATGATCATCGGTGCAAAAATCAGCATCCGCATTCCCCATGCCTTGGGATCAGTCGTTGAGCCAGGCGCATCAAAGGACATCGCAAAACCTAATAAATAAAACATTCCGAATCCAACCATCATCACGATGGTCACGAGCATGAGGAGAATGGCAATTGTTTTCATAGTTGGCTGTGATTGATCCAAATTTAGACTATAGACGTCAGACATCAGATTCCAGACGCATTATGTTTGTATGTTTAAAACTATATATCGTTTGATTAAAATTTCTTGCATCTCACGCCTCACGACTGACTGCTCACTGCTCACTGCTCACTGTTCACTGTTCACTGCTCACTGCTCATCTCATTTCGATCCCAACCAAAAGCTAAACCACGTAAACAACCACGCCAATACCCCCAACAACAACATTCCGCCAACAACTACGGCTGGGACTCCTGCTACCCACTTAGCCAAGGTAATTTTTCCAATTTGTTTTAAAGCAAAACTCACCGCGAGTATGGCCACTGCAAGACCTAATTTTTTTAGAAACCATGCATTGTAGATACTCATATCGCTGACCAGGTGCTTGCCTTTGAAATAGGTATATACCGTATGCAAAATATAAAGGGCATACCCGGACCAAATCAGGTAAAGAAATCTCATGATGTATGGCTATAACTTTGAACTAAGATAATTCATTACTTTTCAACTGCCTTGAAAACGGCCATTAAAGAAAACCTTTGAAAAACAATAAACCCAAACCCAATCGATTTGTACGCTTTATGCGTAGGCTTGGCCCCGGTCTTATCACGGGGGCAAGTGATGACGATCCTTCAGGTATAGTTACCTATTCGCAAGCAGGAGCATCTTATGGACTTGCCACCTTATGGACTTCTTTTGTGACTTTGCCACTGATGATATCCATCCAGGAGATGTGCGCGAGGATCGGCCTGGTAACTTCACAAGGGCTGGCAGGAACGATTAAAAAGTATTATTCAAAACCGCTCTCCTACCTGGTATTGCTATTTAGTTTTCCTGCCATTGTAATGAATATCGGTGCAGATATCGCTGGTATGGGCGCCGTAGGAAATCTACTTGTCCCTTCAATCCCACAGATTTACTTCAGTGTCGCTTTTACGATCATTTTATTGGTCCTGATGATTTATCTGCCTTATCAGAAAATAGCAAGCGTGTTAAAGTACCTGTGCATTGTTTTGTTTGTCTATTTCATTGTTCCTTTTTTATACAAACAGGATCTTGGCAATATCATTGATGGATTGTTTTTTCCAAAGATCCGTTTTGAAAAAGAATATATAGCCATCCTGGTGGCGATCCTGGGTACCACCATTTCTCCGTATCTCTTTTTCTGGCAGGCGACCATGGAAGCGGAAGAAATGCAACATCATAAAAGAACATTGGTGGTGAATGGGAAAATTATTGATGACATGAGAAAGGATGTGGACTCAGGCATGATCTTTTCCAGCCTGGTGATGTTTTTTATTATCCTCACCACCGGGACGGTACTATTTGATAGCCATATCCATCAGATTGAAACCATTGAACAAGCTGCACAGGCTTTGCAGCCATTGGCCGGTGACCTGGCCTATGAATTGTTTGCGCTGGGTGTGATTGGTACCGGGCTGTTGGCTATCCCAGTCTTAAGTGGTTCGCTCTCTTACATCGTGAGTGAGACCTTCGGCTGGAAAAAGGGATTGGATAAAAAATTTCATGAAGCAAGGTCCTTTTATATCATCATGGCGATTTCATTGTTACTGGGTTTGTCGCTTAATTATATCGGCATCACACCGATTCAGGCTTTGATTTATTCGGCTATCCTGTACGGACTCACAGCGCCGGTATTGATTGTCATCATCCTGCATATATCCAACAACAAGAAGATCATGGGAAAATATACCAATGGGTGGATCTCCAATACATTTGGGTTTTTAACCCTCGGCCTGATGACTGTGGCAGCGCTTACGTTATTGTACCTGGAGTTTTTCCAATAAAAAAACGTACGAAGGAAATATTAGGTCCGCATCAGTTTGATAAATTCTTCTTTCTTCCTTCGGGATACATCTACATAATCGCCGTTTTGCATTTCGATCTTTCCGCCATCGCCTTTGATGTATAGATGTTGATGTTGAATCCTGATGGATGTAGAGACGCGATGGATCTTGAGACACGATTCAATATAGGACGTAGAGACGCGATTAATCGCGTCTCTACGTCCATCATTGAATCTATTCATCGCGTCTCTACGTCCTATATTGAATCTATTCATCGCGTCTCTATATCGTTCATTGAATCGATTAATTGAATCTCTACATCCTCCATTGCCTCTCTACAATTTTATAAATTTGGTTGACATTAACCAAATCAATTTAGATTATCGCTATAAATCAACATCAATAGAACTCATCTTCTTTCCAATTGAGTATATTATGCTGGATATACCTTGTTTTTATTTTATACTCATCCCTATCCCGGATGATCCTGTCATGAAATCTTCTTTGCCAATTGAATTCAGGATTTATTTTATGCGATTCATAGGAAACCCTCCCTGTATACCACCGTATTACCCTTGACAAATTCTGATGCAACATGGGATTGTGCAACCCTGTAATGCCTCCTCGATGTGATTTAGAAATGTTTTCCGATTCGTTTTCCGGATCAATTTCCGGATGTATTTCCGGATGTATTTCCGGATGTATTACCGGATGTATTACCGGATGTAGAGACGCGATTAATCGCGTCTCTACATCCGGTAATACATCCGGAAAATCGATTGACCGCGTCTCTACATCCGGAAATACATCCGGAAA
>DASXWI010000227.1:0-6108 GCA_036503755.1 Saprospiraceae bacterium
CGGGAAGTGAAATCCAGTGTTGAGAAAATAGACTGGAGTATCAGGTTGGAAGCGGCTGATGATATGTAATAAAGGAAGGCTATGTGTTTGAAAAGAAGAACTAACAAAAGTGGTAAGGCCACGTGATTTGTATTCAGCCAGTTTTTCGGCGATGCGATCAGTTAAAGCGTAAATCGTGTTTTCAGCCATGAGGCAAAGTTAAGTGAAAAGCAATGAGTGAAAAATTATAAGTGCTTATAGGGTTATATGCTTATAAAAAAATGCTGATGGATGGAAGTTGGTTGGTGAGCCGTAGCACGAGTTTGTGAATCGCAAGTCGACCGTTTCCGCCAGTATGCAGAAGTTAGCCGCTGGATGGAGTTTTCTCCGCCAGCAAAGAGTTTCATTTTGAATCCGGTTCAAAATCAAGGACAATCGAATTCATACAATATCGTTTGTACGTGGGTGGTGGTCCATCATCAAAGATATGTCCGAGATGAGATGCGCATCTGCCACAATTGACTTCGATACGTTCCATGTTGTAAGAGAGATCTTCTTTGTAAGTAACTGCCGTTGTACGAATCGGTTCAAAGAAACTAGGCCATCCGCATTCGCTGGCAAACTTGCCCTCTGATTTAAATAATGCATTCCCACATACTGCACAGTAATAGGTGCCTATACCTTCATAGTTCCAATACTTTCCGGTAAACGCTCGTTCAGTGCCTTGTTCTCTTGCAACATGATACACTTCTTCAGAAAGAATTTTCTTCCATTCTGCATCAGATACGTTTAATACCGTTGTGTCGGTGCGGGAGTAATAAGGATTTTTGCCTGGTTTTTCCTGCTTCGTTTCATTGCGTTGACCCTTTACATCATTCCCTGAATGAAGGCAGGAAAGAGAAAAACTTAAGGTCAGGAGAATGGACAGCACAGATTTCATAACAACCCTGGATTTACTGATGGTACAAGCCAAAAGTACTAATAACAAATCCTGGTGTACTTGGTTCTGTTAATTTCGGCTTAATCGAATGATCGAATTATAGGATGGATGCTGACAAGTCACCCGGCAGAAGTAAATCCCGGTTGGGATATTGACTGCATTCACCTTAAAGGAAAACAAACCTTCAGAAAGTTCACCTTGATGAATGGATTTAAGTACCCTTCCTTCAAGGTCGATAATGTCAATCGTATATTCTTGCCTGGCAGGAACAATACATTCAATCGTAACCTGCTCTTGAAAAGGATTTGGATAAGCCATGAGATTCATTGTATTGGCTGAGCCAATTGTTTGCACCGAAGTGATTTCATCCTCAGGTGTAATTTTATACATACCTCTACCATAGGTTGCAGCAACTAATAAATTTTCCGGTGCGTGGTAGGTGAGATCAGTGATGACCAAATTTGGCATTCCATTACCAACTAATTCCCAATGCAAACCATCGTCAGTAGAATTCAACACACCGATATCTGTGGCAATGTACAAGTGACCCAGTACTGGAGTTACAATAAGACAATTGACAGGCATATCCGGCAAGTCTCCTGAAATATCAAACCAAGTCTGGCCCAGATCAATCGTCTTAAAGATGTGCGAAACACTTTCTCCAAATCTATATCCTGAAAAAGTTACATACGCAGTATTCTGATCAAATGGATCGACGACTACACTTGTTACCCATCTATGCGGGAGATTTTCTGAAACCAACGTCCAGCTATTTCCACCATCAGAAGATACCTGGACATTTCCATTGTCAGTTCCGACAAAAAGGATTTGACCATTGATCGGAGATGCGCTAATAGACGTAATCGTTCCTTCATTAAAACCAGTAGAAGAATTGTTTTTAGTCAGGTCCGGGCTGATGGAAAGCCATGATTGTGCTCTGTTAGTTGATTTATAAAGACGATGACTTCCTAAGTACAGTATAGCAGGATTGGCTGGATCCAATATATATGGTGTATGCCAATTGAATCTGTCTCCCTGGTTAATACCGGTGGTGGCATCATCGAACCATTCTCCAGCGCTGGTCGATCTCCCAAAAGCTCCATACTGATACTCTGCATACATGAATTGATTATTATCGGGATCGACACGGACACGGAATCCATCTCCACCATAAATATTTCGCCAGTCATTTGTCTTTCCTGTCACTGTACGAACAGTACCATTGTCCTGTGCTCCACCGTATAATCTTTTCGGAACCGAATGATCAATTTCGCAAGTATAGAATTGTGTGATGGGTAGTGTATTCAAATGGTCAAAATTATTTCCACCATCCGGACTCAAATACACACCACCGTCATTTCCGATCAATACAATTTCAGGATCGTTAGGGTGAAAAGCAAGAGCATGTTGGTCGAGATGTACTCCGGAGAAAACAGTAAACCAGTTCATTCCTCCGTTTGTTGATTTATACATATCCAGGCTAGCCAGGTAAAGGGTGCTGGTATCAACTGGATGTGCAACGATTTTCCCAAACCAGTACATATATGGTGGATCGTAGATGTCAGAGGTGTTTCGTGACTGCCATGAATTTCCATTATCATGTGAAGAGAAGATTCCTTTCAGATAACTTGTGTTTTCATCTTCGTAGACGGCATGTAGAATATTTGGGTTTGATGGTGAAATCGTAATGCCTATACGGCCTGCTTCACCTGGAAGTCCGTTTGTCAATTCCTGCCAGGAATTTCCTCCATCAATTGATTTGTATATGCCGGATGATGGTCCGCCATATGCTCTTTTGTCGGCTCTACGTACACGCTGCCAGGCTGCAGCATAAAGAATATCAGGATTAACCGGATGAATAACCAGGTCGATGATTCCTGTTGAATCGTTAATGAATAAAACTTTTTCCCAATTCTCTCCACCGTCCGTTGTACGAAAGAGACCTCTTTCAGGTCCATTAGAAAAAAGATTACCCATGCCGGCTGCATAAACCTTTTCCGGGTTATCAGGATGAACAATAATTTTACTTACGGATCCAATTTCTTCAAGTCCGGAATGATTCCAGGTTTCACCTCCATTGTTAGAGCGATATACACCATAGCCATCATAAGCAATCGAACCTCCTCCTGCATTTGGTTCTCCAGTTCCGACATAGATGATGTCTTCATTAGAGGGCGCAATAGCAATATCTCCTATAGACAATGCCAGCTGGTTATCAAAAATGGGCTCCCACGACATTCCTGAATCTTCCGATTTGAAAACTCCACCAGAGGCAGCACCTGCATAAAAAGTTGTTGGTTGTGTTTGAAGTATTTCTACATCTGTTATTCGTCCTCCTACATTTGTTGGTCCGCAAAACTCCCAGTTGGTAGATAATTGTCTTTCAAGTAAAGACTCGACTTTTTGCTGTCGGTAAGTTCGCGCAGACTTATAAGATGATGGATCAATCTTGCCGGCTGGAAATGAGCGTTGGAGAAATATCCAGTCATTGGATTTTGGATCTGCTACGGCAGTTGATTGCACTGCGTTTGATTGGACTGTGCCTGATTCGCTTTTGCAAGCTAGTAGGAAACAGAGAATGGTTAATTGGAGAAATCGTATCATAGGGGAGAAGCGCTTTACCTTATCTCCACAAATTCGTAAAACAATGCAGGATTTGGTTTTTTCCTTGCAAGCTTATTGTGTCAGGATGTAGACAATATACTAATTAAAAATAATTGTGCGCGCAAAGACGCAGAGTCGCAGCTTTGATCTTCTATTGCCAATTGCCAATTGCCTATTGGAATCTGCTTAGAAGTCAAGCTTGTCCCCATTCTTTTTCAGCCACGCTTCATTCTTCAGATAATCCGGATCACCTTTCTCCACCCATTTCCAAAAACGTGGGCCGTGGTTCATTTCCTTAAGGTGAGCCAACTCATGAATGATGATATGGTCCATGATTTGCGTAGGTGCAAGTAAAATTTTTGTAGAAAAATTGAGGTTGCCGGAATTAGCACAGCTTCCCCAACGGCTATGAATGTATTTCAGTCGAACGCTGTTGATTCTTTCACGGATATGCATTCGGTTATACATATGTACGCGCTCCGTAAAGTGAGGGAGCAAGTCGTGGGAGATGCCCTTTGAAATCAATGCGGCGATAAAATCCCTTGTATAATAATCATCAGCATCCAACTTTGGCAAACTCAGAATCAAGTGGTCATCATCCACATGGACAGTGCCTGTCGTCCTGGCATTATTGGTAGAAAGATGTAAGATGAAATTTTTAAAAGCTGTTCGTATCACCTGGCCGGTTCTATACTCCTTGCTTTTCCATCGCTGGGCAAGAGCGGGCTTTTCTGTTAACGTCTCTAACAGCCATTTTTTAGCCCAGATCAATTTTTCATGTTTGAATTCCCTTGGTGCGGTATACGGGATCCTCAGGTAGGCTGAAGTTTTACCGATGGATACACGCGTGTCTATCCTTGGCTCTTCGATGATCAACAAAGGGAGGTGAATGCCCTGCCAGCGAACTGACGTACGGGTCTGACGGCTACGCATGTTTCAATGCGAACTCTTTCATGACTTCAGCTAAAACCTTCACACCATCCTCCGGCATCGCATTATAGATGGAGGCCCTGAAGCCGCCAACCGACTTATGTCCTTTCAATCCATCACATCCCGCTTCTTCGCAATAAGTCTGGAATTCTTTGTTTAATGCCGCATCCTCAAGATTGAACGTAACATTCATCCTGGAGCGATCTTCAGGGACACTATGCCCGAGATAAAATGGAATAGAGTCAATCACATCATAAACATGCTTGGCCTTCCTTTCATTGATTTGTTGCATAGTACCCAAACCTCCCAGATTTTTCAACCACCTCATCGTCAACATACTTACGTAGATAGGGAAAACAGGAGGTGTATTGTACATCGATTCATTTTGGATGTGAGTTTCATACCTCAACATCGTTGGCAAAGTACGATTGACCTTGCCCAACATATCTTTCCTCACAATAACCAGGGTAACTCCAGCAGGACCAAGATTTTTCTGAGCCCCGGCATAGATCAGGCCGAAACGCTTGATATCAACGGGTTTTGAGAAGATATCAGAGGACATGTCACACACCATTGGAATGGGGCTATCTGGCCAACTCTGATATTGAGTACCATATATAGTGTTGTTGCTTGTCGTATGGAGGTATTCGTAATCTGCGGAAATAGCATATCCTTTGGGGATATACGTATAGTTCTTGTCCTTAGAGCTGGCGATGACGTCAATGTTACCAAGCATTTTTGCTTCATGGATCGCTTTGCTTGCCCAAACCCCTGTATCCACATAGGCTGCTTTTTTTCCCTCTGGAAGGAGGTTCATCACCGTCATGAAAAACTGGGTGCTTGCTCCTCCGGAAAGGAACATCACTTCGTAATCATCTGACAGACCCAATAACTCTTTCACAAGCGCCATCGCTTCATGCAAGATGGGCTCGAAATGGGCTGAACGATGAGATACTTCAAGGATAGAAAGACCGGATCCATTGAGATCCAGGACGGCACGGGAGGCTTCTTCAAATACCGGCTTCGGCAGTATGGATGGACCGGCGGAGAAGTTAATGATATGCGACATGACTGATTTCAGGTTGTGATGACAAATCTATATAAATGCATCTAATAACTAATAGTAAAAAGTGATAAGTTTTTAGTTGCAACGTGTATTTATCAACTTGCACAATTCAACCTGCCTATTCCATTGGCTGTAGCGCTGTTTTCCCTGATTATTCTTTAAGTATTTTACCACTATAGAACTCGGTCCCATTGTGAATCTGGTAAACGTAGGTTCCGGGTATAAGCCCAGAAATTGAGATTGGAATGTTTGATCGAAGAGGACTGCTACCCACGTGTTTCCCCTGTAGATCAAAGAAAGTGATAGTGGCACTTGGGTCAAGCTCTTCCATTTGAATTGTCATTTGATTGGTTGCAGGATTTGGAAAAATATTTGCTGTCAATGCTTTCGTATGAAAAGTCGATGTATTCAGGTTTCCATAAAAAAATAGTAATGAATCCGCAAAAGACCACTCGAAGCCATCAAAAAAGTACTGAACATCAAAAATAGGCTTATGATGAAAAGTGACTGGTGCATAAAAAGCTGGATTTGGCCAAACAATAGTTGAACCATCCACATTTTCATCATAAAATGATTCCTTAATCCACCA
>DASXWI010000228.1:0-2068 GCA_036503755.1 Saprospiraceae bacterium
TAATAGGCGTTGATATTATCCAGTCCGAATACCTCATGGCCTTGCGCCACAAGTGCCTTACACATATGGAAACCAATAAATCCGGCTGCCCCGGTGACCAGTATCTTCACTTTGCTTTCGGTTTACAGGCACAAGATAGAAAAAGGTGTTTTGGCGGCAGGAGTCCATTCCCTGGCTTTGGGTATCTACTCCTGGACACCCTCTCTAAAACCATTTTGTATTTTTATCCAATTGAATTAAACCATAGGCTCCACCCGGAGTCAAAAACAGGTCAGATCATTAAAGCCTTTTCGTTATGGCAGCATTACCAGACATTTCCACCTTGCTTACATCCAAATCTATTGCCAGTCCTCCGTCAATAAATGCGGGTAAAATGGAAAATATCCTGATGGCCCCACCAGTTGTAATCAAAGGAGGCCTTGATCCTTTCTTTGGAGAGTGGAATGAGCACACGGCCAGGCACCTGCTTAACCGGGCTATGTTTTCACCCAATGCTGAACAGATTGCCCGGGCGGTCAGCGATGGTTTAGTAGCGACGCTGGAAAAATTATTCAGCCCTGTTCCGGAGCCGGCATTGCCGATCAACTACAATTATCCGGATGATCCAAATGTTCCCATTGGGGCCTCGTGGGTCTATACTCCGATTATTCAGAACGCGAATTACTCGCATCGATCGATCAGGGCATGGCAGGTAGGACTTGTGCTAAATGAAGGAGTCAGTTTGCAGGAAAAAATGGTCCTCTTCTGGCACAATCATTTTGTAACTGCCGATGCCCCACATGCAAAGTTCATCTATCAATATGTTGATCTGTTGCGAAAAAACGCATTTGGCAATTTCCGAAACCTTGTTAAAGAAATCACTGTCAACTCCCTGATGCTTCAGTATCTCAACGGGAATGAAAACAATAAGAACGCACCAAACGAAAATTATGCACGGGAACTGCTCGAGTTATTTACAATAGGGAAGGGGGTTCAGGCCGGACCTGGTGATTACACCAACTACACTGAGACAGACATTAAAGAAATCGCCCGTGCACTCACAGGATGGACTATTGATTTTGCCGGATTCCAGGCTGCGGGACCTCATCCTCCTGCCATTTTCAGAATCAACAGGCATGATACAGGATCCAAAACATTATCGCATCGTTTCAACAATGTAGTGATCAACAATGCTGGTGCAGAAGAATATAAAACAGTTGTGGATATCATTCTCGAACAAGAGGAAGTTTCGAGGTACATGGCTAGAAAATTGTATCGCTGGTTTGTGTACTATCATATCGATGCTGAAATAGAGGCTAATGTCATAGAGCCTCTCGCTGCATTGATGCGGCAGGAGAATTATGAAATGAAACCCGTTATCACCGCATTGCTTTCCAGCGAGCATTTCTATCATGAGAACGCGATTGGATGCATGATCAAGAGCCCGATTGATTTTACCGCTTCCTTTATTAAAACCTTTGAAGTTGAATTACCATTCAATCAGAACCAGATCTATACGATGTGGTTTTTGTTGCATGGCCTCAATGCTACTATGCAACAGGATATGTTTACGCCACCAAATGTGGCAGGATGGAAAGCCTATTACCAGGACCCGATTTTTTACCGCAATTGGATCAACAGCGTAACGCTGACAATAAGAAGAGCGGTTACGGATGGGATGGCGAGTGGGCAGATTCCGGCATTTGATCGGCCTTGGGGAATTGATGTACTCAAGGTAGTGGATAAAATCCCGAATGCGACAGACCCAAATGCCATGATCGCTGGTTTAGTAAGTCTTGCATTGCCATGGCCTCTTACTCAAGCACAACTAGATTACCTGAAAGAAATCCTCATACCCGGACTTCCGGATTTTGAATGGACTGTTGAATATGGTGCATACCTTTTTGATCCGACCAATGATACTATTCGCATGGCAGTAGAACTAAGGCTCAGGGCATTGTTCCTGGCCTTGATGGGCTTACCTGAATTTCAATTGCAATAATCCGTCCGGAGGGACTTCAATCATAAACTGATGAAAAGAAGAAGTTTTTTACGAACCAGTGCATTGACCTCTGTTCCTGTTCTGCTT
>DASXWI010000229.1:0-10454 GCA_036503755.1 Saprospiraceae bacterium
GAGTTGTTGAGAAAGTTCCAGAGGAGCAGAAAGGTGGTAATCGCCCTTGAGTTCGCCAGAGATGCCAGCACTATACCTTACTTCCTTATTGGAAAGTTTCAATCGATTGATCACAATTGGCGACGAAGTGGATGTTCTATAGAAATCTTCCGGATCAAAACTGATCACCCCTTCTACGCCTGCAAAATATAACCGGCCATCACTACCCTTTCCATATTCCATTCTGTTGAATTCGTTTCCTGGCAAACCATCTTCTATTGTAAAAGACCAAACCTCCTCACTGCCAGGATCAAACCGGCAAAGACCTAAATTTGTACTCAACCAAAGATTGTTATGCGCATCACTTTGCACGGCGTAGATCACATTATTGGGTATTCCATTTGATGTATTATAATGTTTGAATGTACCTGTGGAGATATTTAATTTGTTGAGACCACCTCCATCCGTGCCTATCCACAAATACTTGGCAGGCTCTTTTGGATCCGGACAGATGGTAAGGACGTGAATATTAGACAAGGCATCCTCCCGTGTATGATCTACCTGAAAAGTTTTCCATGCACCGGTCGCAGGATTGAAAGAAAACAATCCTTGCTTAGTAGCCAACCAAAAAATATTTTGCGGATCTACATACCAGTCGGTGATGAATGTATGCTCATTTCTAATAACCTCAATAGGAAAAACATATTTGTCTTGTGTCCCAGAGATTTTGTTTAAACGAATCAACTGTGCTTCTCCTCCAAAACATTCTACACCCATCCAAATCATGCCCGTGCGGTCAATCATGATCGTGGATTCGAACTCATATCGTACTTGATTACTGACATAAACACGCTGGCAAGAAAAAGAGTGGTCGTCCTTGTTAATTTTTACCAGGTACTCATCGGATATTGAATCTAACGCTATGCACCAAAGTTGATGCAAGGAATCCTCTGCATAAGGTGTAGTCGCCATCATTCCAGCCTCAACAATTCGATCGCGAATCTTTTGATCATCATCAGCTGTAAACTGATCATCAATATTGAAACTGGTACCGTTTTTCACCAATCGGTTACTAAGGTTGAACTGATACTTTGTGTATTGACGTGTAAATTGATCATTGCGGGAAGAAATCTTGATGAAGCCATTACCTCCGGTAGCCGCCCAGAGATTGTGTTGCGGATCTTCACACAATACGCTAAAATCAGTTGGCTGTGTTCCTGTAAAATGGTACCGGGTAAAATTTGCTTTCTGGAACAAGCCTAGTTGAGGATCCGAACGGATTAAGGGTCCAAAAGTTCCATTACTCCAAAGTCGATTCTGGTGATCAACAAAAAAACGATTGCCCAAAATGAAATCATCTGGCAATTGTATCCAGGGCTGAAATGAATCCGATTGTTTATCCCATTTGTACAACAATCTTTCTAAATGCCCTACACAATAAAGATCATGGTAATCACCAAGAAAATAAGTAAAAGCATTACTATTTGAAAGTGACCCTGCAATATCTTTAAGATTATAGCTAGATGGATACATCACCTTTTCTTGATCAGCGTATAGTGCATACACTTTTTGGTTATGTACACACAAGATTGCGCCATCAGCACCAAATCCAAGCATATTATAGAATCCCAGGTTGGGCATGCCATGCGGAAGTTGGTAAACTTCTTCAAAGGATTTTACTTTCCATGAATTGGGATCGAAAGGATCTTTACCAGGTATAGGCTCCAGTATCTCACATTGAGCCCCGGTCCCGTCCCAGACCAGGATAGTTCCGTCTGGTGAACTGTATATCTTGGAGACACTTTGAATCCGGGACCTGGATGTAGCCTTATATCCAGATCCAAAATGGATAAATTCTTCTTTTGTGGGATTATAAAGATCAAGCCCAGATGCATTGGTACCTATCCAGATCAGGCCACGGTCATCCACATGCAAACTAATGATGTAGTTGGATGCAATACTAGTGGTGTCCTTTGGTTCGTGGCGGAATACGTGAAAGTGATTTCCATCATAGCGGTTTAGACCGTCCTTTGTGCCAATCCACAGATACCCTTTAAGATCGACATCCAAACCATGGATCATGCCTTGCGAAAGACCATCAGCCACTCCGATTTCTTTAATGCTGAGTACAATCGGATCTCCTTGCCGGATCAATTGCTGAGCCCATAAATAATAGGGCGTAGCTGACAGGAAGCCTGTAGCCAGCAAGATCATAAAGGAAATAAATCGCCTATTCATCTAAGGATGCGAAAGCTACAACCTTTCCTGGCATCTGCTTCTCATTGGAATCAATGACATAAAGGGGAGGATCGAAGGCAAGATCAATAAAATGAACGATTGACAGGGCATGGAAAGATCTATACTATTGCAACATTGATTTCACCACCCACTAAGGCAATGGTCATGTTGCGCAATATCTATCCCAATTACCCTACATGCGTGGGACAAGTGATATTGCAATAGGTATACACAATTACTAATGGCTTTTAAAAAAAAGACTCGTACTGCAACAAGTCCAATTGAACTATTGCAGCACGAATCTGAAGCAATCCATTTTTAGGATTGTTGGTTTTTATTTCCTTATTGCTCAGAAGCTATGGTCACCTTAATAACCGAACTTGCGGTTGGGATATTAAAAGTAGTATGGCGTGAAGCAGCAACTTTGATGGAATTGACCAGATCCACTGGTCCTATATTTATAGTGGTCTGATGATCTACCTTTTGGGTAAGACCAAACCCAGGCAATTCATCCAATTCCGTACCAGCATCATAAAGTTCAATAGAGGAAGTGACATCTCCATTTATTGGATCATCTCCATTAAACAAATCGAGACCGTTACCATCGAAGGCATAAAACCAGTCATTGCTTTGACCAAACATCGTCATGATCTGTAAATGATAGCCAGGCTCTGCATTAAACGTAAAGGAGACACTTTCACCGGCCCCAATAATCGAACCATCCGTTCCTCCTGAAGAAGCGAATTCACCATTTGAACGAACCCAATTGGCATCATTCAAGTCGTCGGTCTTCATATCGGGCATTCCTTCCTCGGCCTGACGCTCAGTTGCCAGGTTCGCCTGTTGATTCAATTCAAACAAAGAACCTGATTCATAAACGGCCCATACACCTGGTGATAAAGGCACTGTCCGATCTGGAGAGGCTCCAAGTTCAAGTGTGGTCGATGTCGAAACGTTTTGTATAGTAACCGTAAAGGACTTTGTATCAACATCATCATCATCGTCATCGCAAGCGGTAGTAAACATAGCCAAAGACATGGCCATGATGATGAATTTAATAGGTGTTTTCAAAAATGTTTGCTCTTTCATTTGTAATATGATTTAGTTACGAAAAGTGGTTTCCTTTTTCAGGAAATTATTCCTTTCTATAACTCTGTGGCTGAAGGAACATTGTTATAAGATTTCACCTATATGTAATACCCTGCCAGCATAAGTCCTTCCATAAATACGTAATAGACTCATTTTCTTTTTGTAATTTAGAAATGATTTTTCATTCATTTCATTTTAAACCCAAATGATCATGAGAACCTATTTCTTATTGGCATGCATGGCCATGTCCGCCTTTTTTAGTTGTAAGGCTCCTGCTCCTGAACAACCCAAAGATGAATTCCTTGAGCTGAGTGGAAACCCTTCCCGGGATAAATTTGTGGAGTCAGAAATGGAATCGAAAGACTACGTAGTCCGTCGTTTTAACAATATCAGCCTCTCGGAATTTGTGGACCTGAACAATGTAAAAGGTGAAATGGTCATTCAATATACAGCCGTAGCCAAAACAGGTGAAAAACCAATGCAAACCAAGACGATTCTGGAGTCAAAGGATAAATCCGCAAGACTTGCAGTGGTGGACCTGGTCTCCGGACAAGCGGTTTGGGAAAAGGAGTTTCCAATAGTCGATACCAAAACTGATTCCCTGACAATTCAAACTTTCAAATCGCTCCAGGATTGCATCGATGATTTTATGTGCAAAAATCAATGCGAACTCGAGGCGTTGGCTAATAAAACATGTGAGACACAATTTGCCGCGCTTACTTGTTGCCTGACCAATGGTCAATGCTTTAGTGTACACCTGGTTTTCCCACCTACTTCCATTCGTTGTTTGCTCAGGCCTCCATTTGATTTTCCGGCTCAGTTTAAAGGATTGATTTTGGCGAAATAGACTTTTTCAAAGAAGCTCAATAGTCTGTATTGCATCGCGCAACCTACCTGGTGACTATTAGGTTACAATTTACCATTGTCTGAAAGACATGGTGGTACTCAACCTTTCTAAAGCGAACCTGTTTCATTTACATGATTCGCAAACTGAAATCAGGAGAATATCGATTGTATTCCAGGAAGAAAAATCCAAAAACCGGGAAACGTAGAAATCTAGGCACGTTTGCTACACGAGCCGCTGCTGAGAAACATGAAAAAGAGATTCAGTATTTTAAACACAGAGCAAAATCATAGTCTACTATAAATCAACTCACTTTATTCCTCTAATCCGCACCGTATTGGCAGACAATCGCACTTCGAGGAGGAAATAACCTAGTCCAACTACCAGTCCAAAGGTGGCGAGGATGAATAGTACTCCTATGATCCACTTTAAGCGCATAAAGAATAATGCTTCTATAAAGAGTGCGACAATGACGAGGCACACAAATAAGGCGGCGATGGTAAACATCGTAATGGCATTGCTGGTCACATGCCTTCTACGTTCCAGCATCAGCAGTTCTTTGTGTATCTCTCCAGGCCCATAGGTCGCGATGACTTCTGGCTTTTCAATCAAAGCTCTGCCCCGATCGATGATCCGGGATAACCTGCCTGACATGACATTGAGCATACCTGCGATACCTGTCAGTAAGAAAACAGGACCGAGCGCGAGTTGAATTGCTTTGGCCATGTCATTGATGATGTCGAAAGAATCCATGATGGTAAGAGAAATTAGTTGTGTGAATATCGGAAAACAGATGCAGATTCGGAGACTACTGTCCAACCTGTCGTAATCAGCCCTTGATTCTGTCGGTCTAACCCCCTAATTTTATATGCCTTCCCCTTTACTTTTGGTCTTGTTATTTCACACCACATGTAAACCTAAAGTATATGAAAACCATTTCGCGAATCTCCATCAAAACCATCTTCTTAGCAACGCTTCTTTGCTTTCAACTATACCCTTCCATCTCTGCATCAACTCCACCTGTAAAAACAGGATATGTGCATGTAAACGGGATGAAGATGTATTACGAGATACATGGGACTGGCACTACAGCTTCTATGCCACTGGTTGTGTTGCATGGAGCTTATATGAACATCCTGGATATGGGTGACATCATTCCCCAACTCGCTAAAACGCATAAGGTCTATGCGCTCGAATTTCAAGGTCATGGCCGGACCACCGATATCAATCGACCCATCACCTATGCAAACCTTGCGGATGACGTATCTGTGTTTATGGATTCGATGGGACTAAAGAAAGCAGATGTATTTGGCTATTCTATGGGAGCAGCTACCGGATTACAATTAGCCATTCGTCATCCTGCAAAAGTAAATAAGCTCATCTCTGCTTCAGGAGGCTATGACATTGAAGGCTTGCAACCCGCTTTTAAAGATTTTATTCCAATGATGACTGTTGAAATGTTTGCCAGTATGCCAATGGAAGCAGAATACCGCAAACTTGCAGCCAATCCAGATGGATTTCCAGAGCTCGCAAGAAAGCTGATCCAACTTGAAAAAGAACCGATGGCCTGGGGACCACAAGTGAAGAATCTAAAAATACCTGTATTGATTATCATCGGTGATGCAGATGTAACTACCCTCGAGCATTCTGTTGCAATGTTTCGTTTGCTTGGTGGTGGCGTTATGGGCGACATGGGTGTACCCTTACCAGCATCTCGTCTTGCGATCTTACCGGCAACATCACATACAGCAGTGATTACCCAAACTACTTTGCTCCTAGCCTATATCGAACCTTTCCTCAAAGGGGATGTTCCAAAAGGATTCTTTGAACAATGACTTTGTGAGCAGTGAGAAATCGTGAGGCGTCAGACGTGAGGCGTGAGGGGAATTGTGGGCGGTGAGCAGTGAGCGGTGAGCAGGGAGCAGTGAATAGTGAATAGTGAATAGTGAATTAAACTTATGTATCCATAAACCTATAATCCTATAACCTTATAATCCTATAATCTCATAACCCTATAAACAATTAACCATTTAAACAAATAACCATTTAACCATTTAACCTATAAACTAATCATCATGCCTGGAACCGTTTCATTACATCGTGTGATCAAAGCATCACCGGATAAAGTTTATCGCGCCTTTACAACTCCTAAGGCTATGGAAGCCTGGATCCCTCCTTACGGATTTTTGTGCACCGTTCATAGTATGGATGTAAAAGCTGGTGGCTCTTATAAAATGTCTTTTACCAATTTTACAACCGGTAATAGTCATGCCTTTGGAGGAAAATACCTGGAATTAATTCCCAATGAATTACTTAAGTATAGTGACAAGTTTGATGATCCTAATCTGCCGGGAGAAATGACCACTACGGTTTGGTTAAGCAAAGTTTCCGGTGGAACTGACTTCAAAGTCAAACAAGAAGGAATTCCCGATGTGATACCGGTGGATATGTGTTACCTGGGATGGCAGGATTCGCTTGACAAACTGATTAAACTTGTAGAACCAGAAATTCCGGATGCTTAAAATACCGGATGTATAAAGTAAAAGAGACGCGAGAGATTGCGTCTTTTTTTGTCCTCGGGTATTTAACCCTTACAATTTTACCACTTTATAAACATGCCTGCCGAAACCTTTCTCATCAACCTGTATGAGGTATACTCCGGGAAGTAAAGTGGAAAAATCAATTTCAATCCTGTTTTGTCCATGATTGATCTTTGAGCCCATCGGCTCTCCTTGAATGTTAAGCACAGCAACCTTATTCTCCTTTCCCCATAAAATACCATCCAGATACAACACATCCTGAACAGGATTAGGATACATTCTAATGTCAGTATTGTTATGACTTTCATGCGTGGCCGTGATCTGCATTTCGATACAATCGGAAGTATCGCGACAAGCACCATTGATAGATATTACTGCATAGCTTCCTGAAGTAGAAACTTCATACAGGGCATCCGTGGCGTGAGAGATGGCTTCATAATCAAGATCGCATCGCACCCACTGAAACGTGCCCGTATCAGGAACCGCAGTAAGTACTTCTGCTAAAACTGGTTCGATGTCCACTTCCTGAAGAGCATTTGAGATGACGATATGCGAATCCCTGCTTATACAGCCCAGAATTGTTTTTTGATACAATAACTCAAGCGACCCATTTCCTTCTGCAGTAAGAAGATTACCATCCAGGACACCAGGACCTGACAACAAGGAGAAGGTACCCCCTGCAGGGAAACCTTGCAAGGTTGCAGTCTGTCCGATACACAATGTGTCTTCATTGCTCTTCAGGAGTGATTGGGGAATAGGTTTGACTGGAATCGCCTGGTAAATAGAGGATGTACAGTTTCCTTCTTCAATAATATACTCCACCACAATTTCAGTTCCTCCTGTAGCTGTCAACGTATTTCCATTTAAGTATCCGGTTCCGCTGGCAATCGCGAAATAACCTCCCCCAGGAACTGCAGTCAGTACCCGTTCTTCATTCGGACAAAGGGTGGTGCCATCACTGGTGAAACTCATGCTGACTTCATTGGCACAACCCTGTGATGACAATAGGGCTGCACGTGGATCAACTGACAAAGCATTCAATATACGCTCATGTTGATCTGGTGTAAATCTGCCAACTTCTTCAGATGGAAAACAATAACTCATATAATTATAGCGGCTATTGTTCCATACTCCTTCGGAAGAACATGGATTATTATTTCCACATTGATTCGTACGGTGAGGAGGTGTATCGCAAATCTCATCTCCATCATCGAGACAATCGTTGTTATCAGGACAATCATCTTCACCTCCGGAAAAGGTATGTTTCAAATTGAGTCCGTGCCCTAATTCATGCGAGAGGGTTACATTGTCATATTTCATGGAGACAATGTCAATGACGGTTCCATCATATTCACCACCATTCGGGTAGTACGCGTATCCGGCGACATCACCACATATATCGTTCACGACCCAGATATTATAATATTCCCAGGTAGGCCATTTACTCAGGTCTTTGATTAATTGTTCATTTACTCCACAGTTACCATCCCATGTAATTCCCTCTTCTTTATATCCCGGGATCACCGAACCATCAACTCGGTTTATTCCAGAAGTTGGACATCCATTAGGATCGCGGTTTGCCAGGCAGAAAGTAATCCCGATATCAACACCCGCACCATTTACATTAGCATACCGCTCATTCAAACCTTCGATCGCGCCAAGGATTTGTTGGTCAGGAATATTAGTCTGGTATCCAATTTGCTCACCAAGATGGATGACATGCACTACAACAGGAATTGTGAATAACTGTCTTTGTTCGCGATTCGAAACGTGAGGTGCATATTTCAGGGAATCAAAGATTGCTTTTTGTTTGAGGAAACCGGCCTTATATGCCATGTCCGTCTTCATGAGATAATCATGATGCCCATCAAAGCCGCAAGGATTCTCTCCGTGTCCGGAATTAAATTGAGCTTCTACACCAAAAGGAAAAGTAGCCAGGCAAAAAAGTAAAAAAAGTAAACGCATGGTAGTCATTGGTGAGAATGAAATAGAACTATTACAATGGAACCTGCAACGTTGCTCAACACGAAAAGCAATAGAAGCAATTATGGGTTGACAAATTTATCAACCGTAGCAATAAACTGATCGGGAGTTGGCGTGTATCCCGTCTTCCCTAAAGCATCGATTTGATATTGACCACTGGCTGCATCTTTATTCAGATTTAAGACCCAGATTGTTGGATACCCTGTGACTTTAAGGGCTTGTTGCATTGCTGCATTCTGACCACGGTTTTTTTCAGGTATTTGGAATCTTCTTGGAAAATCCAATTCGAGGAGGACAACATTTTCCTTAGCCCATTCCTGGAATTCAGGTTTTGAAAAAACATCTGCGTCCAACTTTTTGCACCATCCGCACCAATCGCTGCCGGTGAAATTGGCCATAATGGGTTTGCCTGATTTATGGGAAACTGCATAGGCTTCATCCAGGTCTACGAGCCATCCTTCTTTTGTGGAAGCGTAAGCTGGTGGCTTTGGAGCTTCTGCCGGAGTTGCTGGTTTTGCGGGAGTTGTCGAAGGAGCTTGGGAGCAGGCGTTGAATACCATAACGCTGAGAGCTAATAACAGAAAATGCTTGATCATGCCTATAATTTCATTTTTAATAAAAAGCGCTGCAAAACTAATCCTTTCTGGATGTCTATTTCTGTCGTTAACAGGACTTTAAATGAAATTCAGGCATGGACCCTTCTTATGGATATACTCTTTTTAGGGTATAATTTATATATGTTAATAATTAAATATATATAATTCTAATTTACAATTATTTATGTGTTATTGCAAAAACACCTGCCCTATCAATGTCGTATTAGCCGCAGTATGATTGAATAAGTTGACAGGATTGGTCGCTCCTACCTTCCTGACGAGGCGGATATTTTGTAGCGTGAGTGTTCCCCGGGTCTTGATGCAATTACCATTCTCCGATGGTGAATCTCCTTGTGTCAGCGATAGATTCTTGATCGTCGCTGTTGTTGAGGGTAGCTGATTAAAATGCCGATGTGTTCCATTCGCGGAAATGGTCAGCATATCTAAGCCCAATCCATCAATGATCAAGTTTTTATTTATTTCAATTTCTGGTCCCGTCAGCAAAATCGTTTGATTCAGGAGCGTATTTGAAAAGGTAATGGTGTTACCTGGACAAGCATTTGCAATGATCGTTCGTAGAGATCCGGCTCCGGAATCTGATGTATTCAATACGATGGTTGATGGCACACCAGTGGTATGCTCAAAGGAACCTCTATCGATGGTCCCTCCGATCAACCTGTTGTTGCCCAGGATATCAATTGGAAAAGTATTGTATGTATTATTTCCGGTGTTGACCGCAGGTGAACATGGTACCAGGCTGAAGTTGTTACCAGCTTGATTGGCAAATTGTGGATTGGTATTGAACAAAACACTGGTGCCGGTTACACCTGCAGGTAATGAAGCAGCTTGGATCATTGAATTTGTCACATCCAATGTTCCTGCGGCCATCGAAATGTCAGATGTATTGTTCCAGAAAATACCATTACGGAACAAATGGTTACCATTTTCAACCCTCAACGCTGCAAATCCAGGGTCTACATTGCTGGCGATTGTACAGTTTGTCAAACTTACTGCATTCGATGTCAGGGTAATGGCAGCTCCGAAAGTAGTTGCATTGTTACCATAGAATTGACAATTCGTAAATGCCGGAGAACCACCAGACTGATATACAGCACCACCTTTTCCTAAGGCAACATTGTTGCGGAAAGTACAATTGCGGATAGTTCCACTTGTTGAAACATAGAC
>DASXWI010000230.1:0-2028 GCA_036503755.1 Saprospiraceae bacterium
CTGGCATTAGAAAGAGAAATAGATTACTTAAAAGCTTACCCCCACCGCCACTGTCCATCCCCTCAACTTCGAATCATCCCGATCCTTCAAAATCGCCTGCAGCGCATAATGATATTTCACTTCAGCAGTGAAATTGGTAAAGAGTGTTGCAAACAGACTTGCAGTCAATGCAGTAGTGACACCATAAAACATATCATCTTCCAGGCCAAGATCATTTTCATCAAGATCATAAAAGAAATTTAGGTCTGCTCCGGCAACAATAGACAATTGATGAATGGAATCACCTAAGAGGTGGTACCCGGCCTGTAGAGGAATAATAAAATAGTGAGCATGATGCGGATCACTAAAATCAAAACTGAAAGCATTGTCTTCATTTTCCATGGAGATCCTGTGGTATTCGAAACCGGGGATAAACGACCACTTTTCCTTTTGCAGGATCAGGTCAAGTCCAAACATCTGACCTGGATGCTTTGATTGTCCTGACATCTCAGATTCATCCTTTAAAGACCAGGTTTCAAGGCCAATTTTAGGATTGAAGACCACTTGCGCATAGCCCGTTCCATAAGCCATCAGGATCCAAAGCCACACTAATACGGTTCGCCTGATGCCAATATTCATTTTGAGATTTACGTTGAGAGGGGAGTTGCTCTGTAAAGTTAGCTTATTTTCGCTCCTATATCTGTTCACTGATCACCACCTATATGTATCCTGATCTTTCCTATTTGTTTCACGATCTGCTTGGTACTGCGCCGGATAACTGGCTCAGTGTGTTGAAGACTTTTGGTGTTTTTCTGATTTTGGCTTTTCTCGCGAGCGCCTATTTCCTCAACCTGGAACTTAAACGGAAAGAGAAGGAAGGGTTATTGCAAGGATTTATTGAGAAGGAACGCGTTGGCTTTCCGGCTACCTGGCAGGAAATCGCTACCAATGCATTGTTTGGTTTTATCATTGGTTTCAAATTACCCTATATAGCTCAGCATTTCGAAGAGTTCAGGCCAGACCCGGCAAGTATTATTCTTTCAGCAAAAGGAACATTATTGTGGGGACTTGTCGCCGCCGCTGGATTTGGTTTTTTCAAATATTGGGACAGCAAGAAAAAAGCAACTTCCAAACCATTCATCAAAGAAGTTAAAGTGATGCCTCATCATCGTATCGGGGATATCACCATCCTTGCTGCGATCTCCGGAATTATCGGTGCCAGGCTTTTCTCCATCATCGAAAGCGAAGAGAATATCAAAGCTTTTATCAAAGATCCACTCGATCAATTGCTGAGTGGAAGTGGACTCGCGATTTATGGAGGATTGATAGTGGCTTTTATTACTGTATATTATTATGTATGGAAGAAAGGTATGAAACCCATTCATGTAATGGATGCGGTCGCACCTTCCTTGATCATGGGGTATGCGGTTGGCAGATTAGGCTGTCAGTTTTCAGGAGACGGTGACTGGGGAATCACCAATACGGCACCAGCCCCATCATGGTGGTTTCTTCCGGATTGGGCTTGGTCTTACACATATCCGCACAATGTGCTTAACGAAGGCATCCAGATTGAAGGTTGTCTTTGGGATTATTGCCGTCAACTTGGAGAAGGAGTTTATCCGACACCATTATATGAGACTTTCTTTTCCCTTATCATTTTTGCTATCCTCTGGATGCTTCGTAAGCATGTTAAAGTAGCAGGGATCATCTTCTATTTATACGTTTTCCTCAATGGTGTTGAACGTTTCTTCATTGAAAAAATCCGAACAAACCCAGATATCAGTTTGTTAGGCATGGAAGCTACGCAGGCGGAGTATGTGGCGGGGCTGTTGATTGTGATTGGGGCTGTGGGGATGATTTATATCTCTCTCAAGAGAAAAAGTAAATAAGCATTTTCAAACCCCCTTCCCCCCTGAAAGGGGGCGTTGATTTCTTTTGATCTGCCATCACTTCTGATCCATACTTTTTGAAGTTGGAAAAATATTTTATCTACTCCCCCTTTCAGGGGGTAAGGGGTTTTGATAGCTTTCAGCATTAAGAGGTTTTGAA
>DASXWI010000231.1:0-3079 GCA_036503755.1 Saprospiraceae bacterium
TATATCACCGGACAAGTGATCAGTATCTGTGGTGGTTTAAATACTTAATCATGTTTCGGCTGTACGTTGTTTTCCTGGCCATCTTGGGATTAAGCGCATGCAGCCCAAAACTCATGTTTAGTCCGGCAACGACAGAAGATCTTGTCATGATGCCAAAACCAGCAACACCTGATCTTAAAATCAGTAGCTGTTTCGATCCACTTTCCTTTGTAGAATATCCTGAATGGATACGCCCAAAATTTATTCGTGTCAATATCCATTTCATGAATTCAACGGATGGCCGCTACAATATGCCGGAAGAAGAAACAGCAGCATGGGCGCGTGAATGGATAAAAGTGACCAACAGCAATCTTGAACAAAACATGAAAATGTTTTTACCTGTTGGAAATGAAACACCTCTGATGCAGATTCCTTACAGGTATGTTATTTATCCTGATCCTTCTATTCCTCTTGATGATGGGATCTATTATCATATCAATGATACACTCTGCTATGCAGTCAAAACCGGTCGTGATCGTAACATCAGCGACAAACGTGTGATTGATCGGTATGCCATCAATGATGATTCTGTCATGAATATTTTCCTACTCACTCATCATCTTGATAGCATTCCGTCTCCTACCTACAAACCTGATGCTTCAGGAATCTCTCTTGGCAGTTCTGTGAAAATATTTGGCAACTGGCATAAAAAACCAAGTGTCTGGGATATTCGTGGGATTACCAATCATGAAATCGGACACTCACTGGGATTGTCACATACGTGGGGAGGTCATGATGGCTGTGATGATACACCTGCTCATCCAAACTGCTGGAACAAAACAAATAAGCCGCCTTGTGACAGTTTGTATTCTAATAACATGATGGACTACAATGCACATATGGCTGCTTTAACGCCTTGCCAGATCGGAAAAATACTGATGAACATGGGGCGCTTAGGTTCTATTCAACGCAATATCCTCATACCCACATGGTGCAAATTGGATACCAGTGCAAATGTTGTCATTACGGATAGTGTCCGCTGCGAGGGCAGTCAGGATCTTGAAGGTAATGTGATGATAAAAGAAAATGGAATCCTTGAAATCGGCTGCAGGGTGTCATTACCAGAAGGAGCAAAGATTACAATCTATCCCGGTGGCAAACTCATTATTCTAAAAGACGGAAGATTGCACAATTCCTGCAATGGGAATTGGGGTGGTATCGAAATGGTCGAGGAAAAGAAAAAGAAAGGAAGCATCTTTGTCATGGAAGGAGGGAAGATTGAAAATACATCTCTTGTCCTTCCTGAACAAAAATGAAATCATCAAAACTCGCTTTCCCCGTCTTTTTGCTGATCACCCTGATCGTCTTCTATCCCACCATTGGAGCTGGATTTGTATTTGACTTTCTTGGCTGGCAACGTGCTTATGATAATGGCTCATTTGCTGACATCATCCATAGCTTCGGTTATAAGGGCAATCACCAGGTCCTCCATTTTTTCTTTTACTCCTTCTATTCTCTTTTTCACATCAAGGGACTTCCATGGTACCTCATTTTTTGTTCGCTACATGCCTTTAATGCATGGCTGCTTTTCAAATGGGTGACAGAGATTAATACAAGATGGAATGTAAAAGCTCCGGGCTTACTGATCGCCTTACTTTGCATCCTTTTCCTTATCCACCCTTATAATGTTGAACCCGTAGTATGGAAAGTATGTGTGCATTACTTATTATCTCTTACAGTAGTGTTTGGCCTGCTCCTACTGGCGCCAAAATATCTTCATGGTGGTGAAAGAAAATTTCTTTGGCTCAGCTTGCTGATATTTGGCATGTCTCTATTCTTACTGGAAATTTCTTATGTCACCCCAATAGTTATAGCCCTTTACCTACTGATCGAATATTTTACGAGTCAGACATCCCAATATAATATACGGCGTGCGGCATTACTTAATGGAGGAATGTGGGTCTTGTTATTCTTCGGATTGCTGCTCAACAAATGGACACTTGGAGCCTGGGTAGGACACTATGGAGCTGCAGCTCATCTCAATATCGACATCATCGCCATGATGTCAACAGAGATCAAATACCTTTTCAAACATCTTACGGATGCCAGGTATTTCTCTTTTAAAACAAAGGCGCTGATATTTGATAAAATACTTTCTACCCCTGAGTTGGTCTTTTTTATGCTGACCTTATTCATCTCCATAGGGCTGTGGTACTTTATTAAAATCAAAAAAATAGCAGGCTGGCTACATCTTTCCTTTTTTGGACTCGCAACTTCAATGTTATTTGTTTTACCAGTCTCCAATCTTTTCTTTTTTCATTTGCATGTCGGAACGAATGACCGGTTTAGCTACCTGCCACTAGTATTCTTCCTGGTGGGTATAATGGCTATCTTATCTAAGACACCTAGATGGGTCTGGATCCCAATGATGAGTCTTATCATCCTGGTACAAGTGTATCTCCAGGAGAAAACCATTACCTATTGGAAACAATCTACCGAAGTTGTGCATCATCTGAGGGATACATTTCGATGGCATGATAACAGCCATGTCTTTGTGCTCAACAGCCCGGACAATCTTAATGGCATTGTGATGACCTCTATTATCCAGGCCCAATCAGGTATCGATGAACTCCTGGATTTCCAGACAACTCGTCCTTATGATGGAGTCATGTTTGATGTATTTCAATACAACATGACTACACCCGAGGATGGAGTGAAGGTCGAACAAACTGGACCTATGCAACTTAAAGTCACCTTCAAACAATGGGGCAACTGGTGGCATCTCAGCGGTATTGGAGCCAGTGCCTACGAAAACGAATATTTCAAAGCTGAGACACTAGACTATCCATACCTGATCACGTTTAAACAAATCCCGGAAGGAAGTGCGATCATTTACCAGGATGGAAAGGAATGGAAAGAGTTCTTTTTAGTGAAGAGTGAAGAATGAAGAATGAAGAATGAAGAGTGGGTAATGAACGAAGTGAATTACACAAAAGGCCTGAAAGGCTGATATATATTAGCGATGGGTGTATAATAGTGAGCGGTGAGGCTTGAGTTATTTAATGCTCAATTAATAAAACAATACAACTGGAAGCTGGTA
>DASXWI010000232.1:0-6456 GCA_036503755.1 Saprospiraceae bacterium
GATCTTAATACCACTGGAGGTAAAGTATTCATGATTTGGTAGACACTATCCGTTGGCATTTCAGCTGCTGCATATCTCCAATATGTCAATGCGCCACCATACCGCACCCATTGCTCCCTTGATTGACTACAAGCCAGCCAGGCAATGAAATTGCAAGCCCCTTCATCTGCTACACCATAGCCATGCGCCATTTCGTGAGCAATCGTGAATGGTTTTTGAACAGATAGTAATCCTTTATCAATGTGGCCTTCTGCTGTTTGCGGAATATAAATTCCTGCAGTATTCAATCTCAGAAGTAATCCTTTCGGCCACAATTGCCTCACTCTTACTCTGCCTGCTGATGGTAGTTCTAATTGACTAAGCACTCTCTCGACATCAGGCCTAAGAGAATGATCATTGATCGGTGTCTGCAAAATGGCTTCATCTCCGACCAGATTGGCTGGCAAGCTTTCTGCTTCAGTGATGAGGACTTCTGTTGCCCGGTGAAATTCAGTGCTGATTGCTTGTTGGTCTACTGCTTTAAAATTAAACCCTTGCCTTTCCTGAAGTGGTACCTGGCCATAATTGAAAGCCCAGACGAAATAAAAAAAGGTAATCATGGCAGCTATTCCTCCAATGGCATGAGAGACCTGGTAGATCCAACCTTTTTCCCACTTACCAATCCATCGGGCTGTCCTTACCAATATAATCGAGAAGATCACATAGACCATGGGTAAGGGAGACCATCCCAAAAGTGTGTCATAGGTCCATCTGAATATCGTAAAAAAGCCTTTGTAATACCACACCTCCCAGAAATGGCCTGGAAGTACTTCTTTAAGGAGAATGCAGACAAGTGCTGCCCCTGACCAAAACCATGTTCTGGGGTGAATTTTGTTCTGAGATTTTACAACCAAGGGCTTATTTCTTAAATTCTTATTAAAAACATTCATGGATGGCGACGTGGAGATAAATTTGCAACTTTGCGCCCATTATACGTGTTTATCCCACGTATTTTGAATTAACTGAACTTAACCAATATAATTATTTTAAAATGGCATTTGAACTAACTGACAGCAACTTCAAAGAGAAAGTTATGGACCAACAAGGAGTGGCCGTAGTCGATTTCTGGGCTGAATGGTGTGGCCCTTGCAGGATGATTGGCCCGCATATTGAAGAAATGGCCAAGGAATATGATGGCAAAGCCCTGATTGCCAAAGTCAATGTGGACAACAACCCGGAGATATCCTTCAAATATGGAGTACGTTCGATTCCTACCGTTCTTTACCTGAAAAATGGTGAAGTAGTGGATAAACAAGTCGGTGCTACAAGTAAAAAAGTCCTGAGTGATAAGCTGGATGCAATCCTGGCTTAATCCGGACTAGAGATTAAGAATACATTTTGACCCCTTGGGATTTATTCCAGGGGGTTTTTTATTATCCAATTGTCCCGAGAGGAGAAGGAATGGAAATAATGCTGAGTTGCAAATGGAGGGTGATTTTAGGGTTTTTTGGAAAATTGCTTCAGAACTGACTGATAATGAGCCTCAGTCATTCGTATTTCTACGAAATATATTTCGCCGAAATACTTTTTTTTACACGCAAGTCACGTTGCATTCATACCTCTTAACCCTAACCACCACCCTCCACCCTCAAAATCCTTATTTTCGACCCAATGAAGTATTTCGATCAGTTTGAGCTCCGGAAATTTGACAACCTTGAATTACTAGCTAAACAAGTAGTTGAAGGGTTTATCATCGGCCTGCATAAAAGCCCCTTCCATGGCTTTTCAGTAGAATTTGCAGAACACCGCCTGTACAACCCAGGTGAATCCATCCGCAATATCGATTGGAAGATTTACGCCCGCACCGACCGGTTGTATTCCAAAAAATTTGAAGAAGAAACCAATTTGCGGTGTCAGATAGTCATCGACGCATCTTCCTCCATGCAATACCCCTTCCTCACCTCTGAACAGGAAGGATGGAACAAAATGAGATTCAGCGTCCTTGCTGCTGCTTCTTTGATGAATCTCCTGCGCAAACAAAGAGATTCTTTTGGGGTAAGTATTTTTGATGACAAATTGCGGATACATACTCCTTGCAAAAGCAGTCACACGCATTATAGCCTGATGCTGACTCACCTCGAACAATTAGTTCGACAACCTCAACTAAATAAAACAACTTCGGCTGCACAAGCTTTGCACCAGATTGCGGATAGCATTCACAAACGGTCCATGGTGATTATTTTCAGTGATATGCTTGAGAGCGGACAAGAAGAAGATATTTTCGGTGCATTACAACATCTGAAACATAATAAGCATGAAGTCGTACTCTTCCATGTGTTGGATCATGATAAAGAATTGGAGTTTGCTTTTGACAACAGACCTTATATGTTTATTGACATGGAGACCGATGAAAGGATCAAACTCAGGCCGCATGAAGTTCGTAAAGCCTACCTGGAGCATATGCAAGGGTTTTATGAGCGACTGAAAATGAAATGTCTTCAATACCAGATTGATTTCGTGACGGCTGATCAACAGCAAGGTTTTGCTCCGGTCCTCCAATCTTTCCTTGTACGTAGAAACAAAATGGGCATATGATAAAACTTAGCGAGATATCAACGCGCGCGCCGAAAGGCCTCGAGAAAGAAGACTACAAACGCAAAACAGAACGACTGGCCGAAAGAATTGGTGAATTGCAGCACATCATGTTTGCTGAAAAAAAACACAACCTGCTTGTAGTTTTCCAAGGTATGGATGCAAGTGGAAAAGATGGTGCGACAAGTAGTGTTTTCGCCTTTTGCAATCCTACAGGAATTGATGCTTTCCCTTTCCGCAAACCTACCGAAGAAGAATTTTCACATGACTTTTTGTGGCGCATCAGTAAACGTGCCCCTGCGAAAGGAATGATCCAGGTCTTTATCCGATCGCATTATGAAGATGTCCTCATTCAGCGAGTGCATAAATGGATTGATGAAGCCAAAGTTTCAGACAGGATCAAAGCCATTAATGAGTGGGAAAAACTGCTCATTAAAGATAACAATACCACCATCCTTAAATTTTACTTACACATCTCTCCGGAAAGGCAAAAAGAAAAATTGCAGGAGCGAATTGACGATCCTAAAAAACACTGGAAACATAATGATGCTGACTGGGAAGAAGCCAAATTGTGGAAGGACTATATGTTTTGTTACGAAGACGCGATCAATCGAAGTGAAATTCCATGGATCATCGCACCTGTGGATCAACGTTGGTACAGAGATTATTTTATAGCGGACCAGGTGATGAACAAGCTCGAATCACTTAATCTGAAATTGCCCACTATGCAGCAAAAGGCCTGAAAAGACAGCTTTTTCGATTAAAGCCACTTTATTCTGGGCTAATAACTCAACAACTTCAAGGTTGAACCAGTTGATATTCACGAACTTTGCAGTCGAAAAGTGAATCTTGATTTTTAAATAAATTTGAACGTCACCAGACAAAGATTACCATGAAAGATTTTTTAAAATATACCCTCGCCAGCTGCCTTGGTGTTTTTCTTGCAGGCATTGTTTTCTTTTTCCTGACCATTGCACTAGTTGCTGCAGTTATTGCAGGAATGGGTGGTGGTGGATCTAAAGCGGTTGTTCAATCTGAAAGCGTTTTAGCATTGGATTTTACGCAGTACATTCCTGAGCATACCAATAATTTATCTGCTACCTCATTTAATTTAGAGGAGCATGATATCCCTGGACTTCATGATGTTGCGGGCCTGATCAGGCATGCGGCAGAGGATAGCAAAATAAGCGGTATCCTGATTGAAAACGGACTCAGTGGATTAGGGGCCAGTTCAGCTAAAGTCATTCTTGATGCTTTAGTAGATTTTAAAGAGTCGGATAAATTCCTGGCCGCCTACGGAGATTTTTATACGCAGGAGGGTTATTACATCGCCAGCCCTGCTGATCATATTACGCTTCATCCTGTAGGCACGGTCGATTTCAGGGGATTTGCAAGTGCTGTTCCTTTCTTTAAAGGATTGTTGGATAAGATCGGACTTGATATGCAAATCTATTATGCAGGTAATTTTAAAAGCGCCACCGAACCATTTCGCAGGACTGATATGAGCCCTGAAAATAAACTTCAGACGCGGGAATACCTTAATGATACATACGACATGTATCTGCAGGATATCGCTGATGCCCGAAAGATCAATGTTGATTCATTAAAAGCAATGGCATGGAAGTTTCAGATCAAGAGTGCAGATGATGCCTTGAAATATAAACTCGTGGATGAAATTGGAGCAAAGGCAGATTGTGAAACATGGATGAATGGGCAGATGGGTAAGGGCCAAAATGATCGCATCAAATACATCAGTGTTGAAGAGTATGCAAGCGCCACGCCCCTTTCTCAACCGAATTATAAAACCAAGGAGAAAATTGCAGTTGTCTATGCAGAAGGTGAAATCGTAAGCAACAATAATGAATATGGTGTGGTCGATGATGGTCGCTATGTAAAGTTGCTGAAGGAAATCCGCAGAAATGACGACATCAAAGCAGTTGTCCTCCGAATCAATAGTCCAGGTGGAAGTATCCTGAGTGCTGAAAATATTTATAGGCAATTAGTAGGCCTGCAAAAAGATGGTAAAAAACTTGTGATCTCGATGGGTGATCTTGCTGCATCGGGTGGTTATTATTTGTCAGCCATGGCCGACAGTATTTTTGCCCAGCCCAATACACTCACTGGGAGTATTGGGGTATTTTCCATCATCCCTAACCCTTCAAGAGCATTGGATGAAAAATTAGGTGTGCGATTCGACACAGTCCGCACCGGGCCTTATAGCGCTGACTTCACGCTGATGTTCCCATGGACAGAACGCGAGCATACCTACCTGCAGCAAAGAACAGAAGCCTACTACGAACTCTTCCTCAATAAAGTAGCTGAAGGAAGGGATATGACCCGTGATGAAGTTCATGCGGTGGCCCAGGGAAGAATATGGTCCGGACAAAAAGCGGTTGAATTAGGCCTTGTGGACAAATTGGGTACCCTGGAAGATGCCATTGAATCTGCCGCTACCCTGGCTGGATTGGAAGAATACAGGATTAAAGAATACCCGGTCTTCCAGAATCCTTTGCAAAAGATCATTTCAGATCTAGTTGACCCGAATAATGGTGATGTCAATGTCCAATCCCTGATGAAGACTGAAATCCCGCAAATCATGCGCTTCTGGCAAGTGGTTCAATCTGGCGAACCACAAGCGAGGCTGCCTTATGGAATGGGGCCGTTGGAATAGTCATTTCTTGTTTCAGGATATTTAGTTACTTTCCTTTTACCCACATACCTGTCTTTATCACCTTCTCATTAAATTGAATCATATAGGGATAAATTCCTTCTGGAAATTCATCTACTTCAAAATTTTTAACCGATGAATTGAAGGTTTCATTAAATACTTCGATGCCATCTAATGTATAGATGAAGATTTGTACGGTTAGATTACCTGGATTCAGTATGCAAAGTCTTTCATTTCCTGGATTAACTAATTGAATAGAGGACCCTTGATGCTCTGGATCTACTTGTGAGGATATAATACCCCCATTCTCATCTACATGTAAAATATATGCATATCGATAATTATCCATTGAATCAGTAACAAACCCATATGCGAGTGAACTTCCATTTTCAAGCAAATGTACTCCAGCCATCCAATATGCCCTATCGTCCCCGTACTCCTTATACCATTGTTGTGTCATATCAGTGTTATACTTCGCCAGATAGAATTTTTTAATGCTTTTGTAAATTTGAAAATGACTGAAAGGACCATCCAAATGTCCACCAATTAACATTTCTTCATTACGCAGATCCAAAGATTTCATATAAAATGGAAAATTATCCGGAATTAGAATTCCGAAAGTATCTGCTTGCAATATTGTAAAAGCTGTATCATACATGTGCAACACATTCAACCTCGGACCGCTACCTCCAATATGGTTCGCTGTTCCGTGAGAGTAATATCTTGTGGGCGTACTTCTGGCTGTTCCAAGATCTGATGTTTGAATATCTGGATAGCCTAGTTTTATTACCTGATGAAGATTAGTATCTAACCTGGCCATCCCATCATAATAAAATATAAGCATTTCGCCTGTTCTTTCGTCTACTTTCATAGAAGAAAGAAAGCCTGTAGGTTTCGGCTCAGATTGTTTAATCACAATATCAGGAAGGTAAAATGGGTCTGCATGTGAATATTCAAGATATAATAATTCATCCCTTGGAGGCCCAAGAATTGAACCGAGAATATAGGTTTTCCCTTGATAGGTATCAATGTGACATGGTAGAAGAGATCCAAAAGTATCTAATGATGATGACGTAATTAATTCGAAATCATTATTTCTTAATTCTACTCTAAATATTTGTCTTCCTTCTGTACCAAATGCAGCTTGCACTAAAATCCAGGTTCTAGTTTCATCAACATAATGAACAGAATTTGTTGCAAAAGCATCAGAATACTCT
>DASXWI010000233.1:0-11094 GCA_036503755.1 Saprospiraceae bacterium
ATCCATGCCGGCGACAATCCATTCTACCCCTTTCCAATCTCCGGGAAGTAATTTCTTATCAATCCGGTCAGCGCAAGAAAGTAGCAACAAAGAGGCACAACACGAGAGCAAAACAACCTTAAACTTATACATAGCCATAGATTTTAAACCGATATAACGATCAAAAAAGTAAAACATTGGTTAATCTTAATCATGGTCACAGCAAGTCAATGTTTCACTGGCAGCCTTTTCGAAACATTCTTTGCCCTCACGGAAAGAAAACCATGCCAATCCGAGAGTCCCCACAGCATCAATCCAGGAAACATTTGTCAGTTCATAAATCCCGCTGGACACCAGGAGAATGACTGACATATAAATGCATACTTTGGTGCACCGGGCATCCGCCAGCATAGCTTCTGATTGAAGTTTCATTCCCACATTGGTTTTACCATAAATCAGCCCTAGCATGACCAGGATGGAAATCACCGCGATAATCACTCCCCACATGGTGGTCAAAGGTTTATGCCCCGTCCATAAATTATAAACCGCCGTTATCGTCAAGCCAACTACCAACAAATAAAAAGCAACCCCCGTGATGCGCAAAGCAGTTCTTTCAAATGGATCACGGTTGGCTGTAGGATGCATCTGCATCCTGATGACCATGTGGGCGATTCCCAAACCTGAAATCAATTCTATGAAACTATCTACTCCAAAGCCAAATAGGGTAATACTCTCATCTTCATAACCAAACCAGGTAGCAATGATGCCTTCTATGAGGTTGTAGAGGATGGTAAATATGGCAAGGAACAAAGCAATCGTATACAACCGCTTCCTTGAAGTGTTATCCAGCTCCTGTGAATTATATACTTTTTCCACCTTGCCCGAAAGATAATGATATTGGATGTGTCTGCCATAAAACAAATGCGGCACAATATTGACTATTGTACCGCATTCATTTAACAAAAAAATATTTCACTCAACGTTTGAATATTATTCCGTTATAAAGTTTGTCACCGTAATACCTTCCGGAGTCTGCAACCGAAGGAAGTAGTAACCGGTACTTAAACGAAGATTATCTAATTCCCATTGATTATCACCTTTCAAGGCATTGCGGGATTCACTCCAAACCGTCTTTCCTGTGAAATCAAGGATGTCTACATGATAAAGGGCCTCCATGCTACCTTCAAAATTGATAGAAAAAATGCCATCATTTGGATTTGGGGAAACCGCTAATTCGTGATCAGCATTGGTCATTGGACTGGTTTCAACCGGACTGGCAGCAAAAGGAGCAGGGCCTGCATCAAGAAATCTGTAAATAGTTCCGCTGGTCTTGTCTGCGATATAGAGTTCACCATTGATGTCCTCTCCAAACGTAGAATAGGCAAAGGGTGTTAACTGATCAAGAACGGCCGTAACCCATGAATCTCCATCCCAATAGGTCGTATAAAGATACCCGGTACAAAAATCCACGTAAAAATATTTGCCATACATGTTTGGATATTCATCACCGCGATATACATAACCGCCTGTAACGGATCCACTGCATGGAAAATCCGGATCATTGTTGTGTTCATATTCAGCAATTGGATCTGTAAAAGGTGTTTCATTAGCATCACAGGTATCCTGGAAAAAATGCAAGCCTTCCCGACAACTCCATCCATAATTTTCACCCCCTGCACTAGAAGCTGGAGCAAAATTTATTTCTTCCCAGGTATTCTGTCCAACATCTGCAATCCAAAGGTCACCTGTTTCGAGGTCAAATGAAAAACGCCATGGATTGCGTAATCCGGTAGCCCAGATTTCTTCTGCAGCGCCTTCAACACCTACATATGGATTGTCTGCAGGAATAGAATAACTACCATCATCATTTGGATCAATACGCATCATTTTCCCCATGATGGTCGTAATATCCTGCGCATTGTTAAATGGATCTCCACCTGCTCCACCATCTCCCAGTGCGAAATACAAATATCCATCAGGTCCAAACTTCATCTGGCCACTGTTGTGATTGGAAAAAGGATCATCATCTTCAAGGAACATTACTTCACTGCTGGGTAATGCTTTGTCTGGATTGTGTGGATTTACGCTGAAACGAGAGAATTGATTATTGCCTTCACGGTTTGTGTAGTGAACATAGAAGTATCCATTTTCAGCGTAGTCTGGATCGAAGGCTAAACCCAACAAGCCTTGCTCAAATCCTGTGGTCAGGACCTTGTTTGAGAGGTTCAGAAAATGAGATTTGTGATTTCCATTTTCATCAACGATCCGAATCCTGCCGGTTTGCTCAACCACGAATAACCGGCTATCACCGGCGTGTTCGATTCCAACCGGATTGCTAAAGCCGGATGAAAAATCTCCTAAAGCAATCGTAGGCAATACATTAGTTTGGGTGTAGGCGAACAGTGCCATGAATAAAAGACCTGCCACCAAAGTTGTTCTTTTCATATTGAATAGAATTAAAGTGTGAATAAAAACCAGGGGTTAAACTTCTTCTATTCTCAAAAGGGATTCATGTCATGCCACGAACGGGTACGACTGCGAAGGGAACAGTGATATGTTTTGATAGGATTGATTCAAAAGTAGAGGGTTAATCTATGCAATGCCCAGTTTAATACCTGAAAGGGCATATTTAGGGGTTAGCCTAGGATATGGTAAGAATGATCAGGAACAAGAGCCGGTCTTTTTGTCTGAATCACGGATTATCCGGATTAAAAGATTTCACGGAATAAATTTTCTATAACTGATTGATATTAGAATTGGATATTGTAATTTTCTTTTCCTCTAAACCAGTTTGAAATGAAAGATGTAAAATACAAAGACATCACTGAGAAAATTAACTTGAAGACAATCATCTAGCTCAGGCATTAAATTATTTAAAGGCTATAAGCTGGAAATTGGTTTACTTATCAATTTCGGGGGAAAAAGTCTCAAGTTCAAAAGACTGATCTTGTAGGTTGTAAAACTAAATCCGAGTAATCCTTTTATCGGTGTAATCCGTGATTCAGACAAAAAAAGCTGTGCGTGAGTGTACTTATTCCGCGTTACCCTAACTCAAAAGTGGTAATGCCATAGACTTTGTTCATCAGAGATTCAGGTGGTGAACCATAATACATTCTGGCACATTCGAAAACATACTTTGCTTTATATTTCTTTACAAGTTCAATAGCACCACTGTTGATCAATGGAATATCAAGGTAAACTAGCTGCCCGGGAACAGCATTGAGACATGCACGATATAATGCTTCAGCAACCCTATCATCATCTGCAAAGAGAGGACCGATCTTATAGCCGGAAATGACTTTGCGCAAAACAGCAAATCCTTTTAGTTCTCCATCATGTTTATAGTTGAACGTATGCGCTCCAGGAAGTTGAAGCCAATGCTCGAGAAAACGTGATCTGTTGAAACCAAAACATTGTTTATCATAAGCAAGGAGACTGCTGAAATCTTCAAGGTTAATAGATGAGATATTGGGATCTAGATCAAGTTGAATACCCGTATTCTCATACCGCTCATCTTTAAAGGCAATTTCAAATCCACCTTTCCGATAAAAAGGTTGCATGGATACCACACCATCCATTCCAATGCTTGCTCCTGGGTTTAATCTTTGCAACAGCATATCCCGGCGTTGATACCATAGTTGTCTACCGATACCATCGCCCCTGTAATCAGGATGCACAATAAACAATCCCATGAAACCAAATTTGCCATCGTAGGATACAATCGCTCCACCTGCAATGAATTTCTCCTCATCAAAAAAACCATAGAACCCATCCGGATCGGTATGCCAGAAAACATTTGCATCATTTGGTCCTGGATTCCATCCTTCTTGTTCGGCCCATTGCACGAGAGTTTTCAAACCCTCTAAGTCTAACTTTTGGAACGTGTAGGGAGAATCGGACATACGATGGCGCTTGAAGACAGTTAAATTCCTGAATACAGCATTACAATAACCCCTCAGTCATTACTTCTTGAGGATTTTTTTACTGATTTTGAATTGATCAGTTGTGATTTCAAGAAAATAGGCACCATTCGCAAGTTGATTCAAATTGATAGAAGAGCATGCCTGCACCTCCATATTTTCCTTTCTGAATACTAATTGTCCCGCAACATCGTAAATAGCTATTGTAGTTGATAGAATTTCTTCCGGCAGTGAAATCGAGATGGCATCGGAAAAAGGGTTTGGATAAACGTCCACAAATTCATCATCTAACCTATTTTCGCTCGTACCTGAAATAAGATTATGCTCACGCAACCAATAAATGATCGTATCAGTTAACACTTCGGAAACATGAGGATCATTATTGGGAGTCATAAAATGAATCAAGCCAGGTATACTCCAAAAATCGTCCGTAATAGTTACTTCTTCCTGGAACCTCAATAACTCAGACGGTGGAACATTGATATCCAGGCCAAGACTCAGGAATAAGGTTGGCAGGTTATTCAGATTGTAATTGATGGCAACAGAATCTGTTGCTTTAAAATAGTCCCTCCAAACACAACCTGAAACACCTAACAACAGAGGTAGTCCATTGCAAAATCCATTTCTGGCCACATCGCCATAATCGAGGACCTGGTCTGCAATCGTTTGAGCTTCTACAGTATCCCCATTGCAGATTTCTGTAAAATGCACCTGTTGATAAGCAAGAATAGAATCAAACGGCGTCCTCGGTCCGGCAAGGGATATCAAGGCTTTGATATCAGATCTGTTTTTAGCTATAAAAGGAATAAGGGAAGAACCTTCACTATGCCCGAGCAGAATAATTCTGTTTGTATCAATGTCAGCACGCGTTTTCACATAGTTGATAGCGCTCTCAACGGGTAACCATAGTTTATGGAAAGTAATCGTACCGAGGGTGCTTGGAGAATACGTAAATTCAAGTTTGTCATATCGAAGTACAGCGAATCCTGAATCCACGAGTGCATTCGAAAGTTCCTTATATGGTTTTAATGTCTCTCCTTCCAATTCGGGATACAGGCATGGTACATTGCCGCCAAACAATGGAAGAGTACCATCACGGTCATTTGGTCCAGTGCCAGGATTGATAATGATCACCGGAAACGGTCCCGATCCATCCGGTATGCTAATTGTGCCAAAGACAATCTTGCCATCATGCTGAAAGGTGATGTTATACGATTGTTGGGATACTGCGAATGTAAAGAGTTGTAAATGCAGCAGGGTTAAGATGGTTCGAATTTTCATAGGCAACCTGATTGTCGAATCAATGACCATGATTTTGTTTAGCTAAAGATTAGCTAAGCGGTATCTAAAATCTGAATCAGATGCAAAATACTAAATGTTACCTATTTCAATCTGGCTAATCTCCAATTTTAAGTTCACTTGTGAATCATTACTTAGCGGCTCATTATTGATCACGGGCTTTTCATCATTCTGGCGATTACAAGACAAGCCACAAAGGAACAATATGCATGTGTATGTCAATTTTTTCATGATGTGCATAAAGCATAACTTTATAATATCACACTAAACACACGTTCTATCAAGATCACAAATGACATCCACACAACGACCAGGATGGCTAGCAAATTGAAAAGAGCCAGTGGCGTAAAATAATGTCCTTGAACATTATTGGACTTACTCACCCTTTTATTTGCATACACTTTAGAGGTGATAGGGATTAGTGCTATTAATAGTAATACAGCAATCCCCGGATAAAGGCCCGTGGTCACAACAGCAATAAGGCCGATTACTACTGCCGTTATAGTAAATACCATGGATATGGAGGTAATAGCCCTAAATGTTTTCGCTTCCATGTTGAGTTGTTTTGGTTAATGTATACATACTTTGATGGGTGGCATTGCTTAATCCCATAAGGTGCCATCCAAACCAAGAATGGAACCCATCCACAACCCTACGATATATACGATAAGGCTCAATAACATTGCAAACGTACCGTTGAGCGTGCCTTCATCGCTTAAATATTTCATAAAGTAATAAAAGGCGCCTCCCATAGCTCCTGCCAGAGGAACAATAAGGAGTGGTCTGATCATCCAAAATTTCCCCCATGCTGGATCAGGATTATTCACTCCAGACAGGAAAATGATGATCAGTACTAAAGCAATCCCACCCCCAATCATCATCGGCTTGACGAGGGAAGTGCGATGAAACGGCTTCGTCGATAAAATGTTTTTTTGTGTCATGGTAAGGTCGTTTATGAAGTTTATTTTGAAAGTACTTTCATTTTCAAAGTATATTTAGAAAAAAAAAGTCACTTTTGCTGATTGATTAATTTTTCCAATGCCTGGAGGTGTTTTTTAAATGCATCCTTGCCTATTTTGGTGATCGCATACTGTGTATTTGGTTTCTTCCCGATAAAGGATTTATGGACACTGATATATTCTTCCTTTTCCAGGCCTTTGAGATGAGAAGCCAGGTTGCCATCAGTGATTTGCAACAAGTCCTTGAGTGAATTGAAATCATAACTGTTGTTGACCGCAAGCACGCTCATGATCTGGAGCCGGATCCGGTTTTCAAAAGCCTTATCGAAATGTTGTAGTGGATCTTTCACCTCTCGTATTTAAAATGCATGTAGATACCATACACGATATGGAGGATACCAAAACCAAATGCCCAGAAGATCAATCCATTTCCGAAGTACATGGAGCACAATCCTAATAAAATTTCCACCATTCCCAACCATCTGATTTCCTTATAGGTAAACTGGCTTCCCGCGAAGAGTGCCAGCCCGTAGAAGATAAGAAAGGCAGCCGGGATCATTTTATATTCTTCATTCAGGATCAATGCGCCAACGAAGAGTCCACCTGTAAGAAATGGAACGCCGCTGGCTACAAGTAATCGTTTGCTTACCGGATTCCAGACGTTTTCATTTCTCTTTTTGGCTTTACGCACAGTCAGTATGTAGCTGGTTGCCATCGAGAGTACTAGTATGATGAAAGCAACAACAATCATAGCCATGGTAATCACCGGTACATCTTCCGGCGGGGAACCTATGTCTTCATGGTTAAGGGTGATCCTTGCTGCAAACCATGCTCCTGCCATGGCATAAAGGCCTGCCATCACGCCGGCCAGGCCGCTGAGGGATATAAACTTCGATGAACGCTCCATCAGGTTCCGGATGGAACTGAGTTCGGCGTATATGTCTTTTTCTTCCATACCAAAGTACTTTGAGATTCAAAGTTAAGGTTAAAAAGGACATCTGCAATAGTTTTTGAAAATAAATTTTTGGAAAGCGGGTTTTGGGGCTATTGAAAATTAATTCTATTCGTTTGCATCCATCATTGGATTATTGAGGGTCATACCGGTACGCACCATCAATACTTCCAAACCAAATCTTACCTGTAGAATCTTCAATGATGCCAAATATCTGACGGTCACGTTTAATTTCGGTAAAGCCTTTTTGGTCATACATGGTCAATGTCATATCAGCGCTACCTTCTACCCCTTTACTTAACCAAATATTTCCCTTTTTGTCTTCTAAAATATACCCAATAAAGTCCTTTGTAGAAAACTCATTGGATTTTCCACCCGCTTTGGTTGATGCGGATGGATCAAAACGACACAGGCCGTCTTGGCCGCCAATCCAAATGACTCCTTCTTTATCCTCTATGATCGAACGAACATTAGAAAAACGTGTTCCATCCTCTTTTCTAAAAAGTGTAAAAGATTTTCCATCATAATAACAAGCATCGCTCTGTTCTCCACCTCGTGTACCGAACCATATTTTTCCACTCTTATCCTGCATGATGGCATTTACCGAGTTACCACTCAATCCATCTTCGGTGCTGAAATTGGTAAACTTCTTTCCGTCGTATCGGCTAACGCCAATATCAGTTCCAAACCAAATGTTTCCTGCTTTATCTTGCATCATGCAACCTATGATATTGTCCGGAAGTCCATCATTCGTCGTAAATAATGTAAAAGACTTTCCATCATATCTATACGCCCCTCCGCGGATAGTGCCAAACCAAAGATTACCTGACCTTTCTTCTAAAACAGAAAAAACATGAAATTTGATCAGGTCCTCTTTCAAGGTATGATTCGTGAATTGCTTTCCATCATAACTGATGATTCCTGACCAGGAGGCTAACCAAAAGGTTCCATTTCGATCCTCCAGGATATTGCGTGTGATGCTTTGGGGTCCCTGGGATGAAAAGGTATCATTTGTAAGTGCAAAATACGGATCCACCAATGGAGGATTCATTTCCGGAAGGAAAGAAGGAATAGCATTCGGATCCGTAGGTGTTGTCATCTTTGTTTGTCCTTTACAGGATGCAGTGAAGATTAACAAAACCATCAAAGTGTAAAAGGGGTGGTGTACGAAATGCGACTTCATGGGTCATCGGTTAAAGTTATCAACATGAGCAATGGGACAAAGCTCAATACGGCTTCTATACGTCAAAGGTAGATCACCTCTTATGCAAGGAGGTGTTATACAGTTGTTATAAACCGGTCAGCCTGGCCATAAAGTCTTCTTCGAGTATTCCATAAAAATAATTGTCTTTCCATTCTCCGCGAATAGGCAGTTTTTTTCTTTTCATACCTTCTCGCGTCATCCCAACTTTCTCAAGCACCCTGACTGATGCAATATTGTCAACAGCGCAGCCAGCTTCAATTCTATGGAGGTTCAAATCACTAAATCCAAATAATAACAGTCTTGTTAAAGCTTCGGTAGCATATCCTTTTTCCCAAAAGGTTGAATGAAGCTTGTACCACACTTCTGCTGTCCGATAATTCGGCTTACCTATTTCCATAGCCATTAGCCCGATAAACTGGTTGTCTTCATTTGAATCAATAGCCAGGATGTAAGACTTCCTTGGTTTCTGGTTTTGCAATACCAACCATTCACCCAGCAACTGTTCTGTGATTTGAATGGAATCAGGTATACCTAAGGTATTGTACTGATCGGTTTCGGGTAGTGAATGAAGCTCGTGGATATGATCCAGATCTTCAACGACTAATTCTCTTAAGTACAGTCTTTTTGTTTCAAGCATCATTATTTCGCTGCAGTCACGATCATCTTCTCAAGCACCTTGACGTCAACATCTTCCAGTTTGTTGATATAAAGGCATCCCACTCCGGTCTTGAATTTGCCCAACTTAGCCATTGCATCTTCATGACGCTTCAAATCTATCAGATGTAAGGAAAGGTTTGCCTTGCGCGGGGAGAAGCCAATTTTAAACCAATCCACTTCCCTACCGGTAGCGGGACTTTTATAGCGCACATTTCCAAAACCGATCATGGAGCTGCCCCATAATTTCGGTTTTTCTTTCGTGGCTTTTTCCATCATCTTCAGAATCACCAGACTGTCCTTTCGTTTTTGCTCATCAGCGATACTTTCAATGAAACTATTGACGCTTGCATCAGTCTGTTTTGTTTTGATGTCTGCTAATTTTCCCATAACGATTGAATTAAGGATTAAGAACCACTCGGGCAAATTTACGTTTTAAACTCACCCCCGACCCCTCTCTTATTTTAAGTTAAACAAATAGAATTAACTCCAATTTCAAGAGAGGGGAGTTCCTGGACTGAAAACTCCCCTCTCTTGAATGTGAATCGATTGCGTACACCAAATCAAATGTAAGAGAGGGGTTGGGGGTGGGTTGTACAACAATTGTTCATTCAGGAAGTACTGTCTTTGAAGTTGTAAAATCCAGCTTTTTGTATTTCTTCTTCAAGGTAAGGTTAAAAGCATCCCGATCATCCGTAAAAGATACAAGGCCTGTATCAAAATGCCATGTACCTAAATAGGTCAACTGATCAGCTTCAACGGTAAAGGCAAATTGCGCTAACTGGCTCACGTCAATAAGATTTGCGGCCTCTTTATTTTTCATGTATTGGGTTGCATCAATACCTTTATAAATTGGTTCGGCATACGTCATTCCACCATACCATTGACTTTGTGTATACTCATACTTGACAATGGCATACCTGCCTGGTAATATGAAATAAAAGAATGTATTTTCCTTAGCCGACTTGAATGTAGGTTTTACTCTGAAGTATAGGAGCTCATTTTTATCCAGGTCGAGCAATTGAATATCTTGCGGAAATCCTCCACTGCTGAAAGCAAACCGCTGAATAAAATTTCCATAAATAATGGCCTGTCCTTTTGGGATCGTATCCAAGGTTGTGGCCTCTTCTAGCACCCATACTTTCTGCTTTTGCCCGATAGCCATTACCGTCAAACAAACAAAAAGTATTGTCACATAATATTTCATAGACAACGCGTTATCTCCTGCTTTTTACTTTTACTTAGCTATTATTATTAAGGAGATAGTAATTAGGAAAAACTAACTTTTTACTTCACCTTGGTTATTGGATATTGGTATTTGATTAAATGCAAGATCTACCTCCCACCAAAACTTCTTAATTCGATATTCCCTGCTCATTATTCCCTCTGGGTTCTACAAAATACATATTCAACATACCTTTGTGTTTGGCTTCGATCTTTCCGCGATAGGTACACTCAAACTTGTCTTTCACCAATTCATATGTATTCTCGCTGATGTTGATTTTACCGGCTTCACTGTTTTGTTCCATCCTGGCCGCGAGGTTTACAGTATCTCCCCAGATATCATACGCATATTTTTTAACGCCTACGATACCCGCCACTACAGGACCCGTATGAATACCAATGCGGATCTCAAATGGCATATGGCCGAGGGATATCAATTCTGCTTTTCGCTTCTCCATGAATTCACGTATTTCACATGCTGCTAGTACGATGTCAGTAGCATGTGAAAGATTAGATACCGGCAACCCGCTTGCGCAGAGGTAAGCATCCCCGATCGTTTTGATCTTTTCAATTCTATATTTCTGGATGATGTTATCGAAGGCACTGAAGCAATGATGGATTTCAGCCACCAGCAATTCAGCACTCACTTTCTCACTAATGGTCGTAAAATCTTTGAAATCTGTCAACATCACTGTTACCATCGTGAAGGACTTAGCTTTGGCAGAACCTGTAGTTTTCAATTCCTCTGCCACTTCCTCGGGCAGGATATTTAATAACAATTCATCGCTCCTTTGTTTCTCCGCATCACTTATCTTTTTCTCACGGCCAATTCTAATCCGCTGGCGAATCACTACCCCTGAAAAAATCAATGCCCCCAACAATCCAATGGCAATGGAATTACGG
>DASXWI010000234.1:0-7512 GCA_036503755.1 Saprospiraceae bacterium
TAGTCGATTCTAAAAAAGATCCAGCCAGTGCCAGCAAGAAAAAAATGGAAATACTCAAAGAATATTGAGCAGGCAAGGGAACCAATCTGCGGAAATTTCTTTTAGTGGGTATTTGAATTTTCATGCGTTCAAATTACGTTAGCGACTACTGAATCCTTTCTTTGCACATGTCGAAATACAATTGATACATCTAATTGAGCAGTTCTCTACGGTATTCCTTTATCATTAATCACCTGATAATATGCCGCTAAGATAAAAGTAAACAAATAGATCCGTGGAGTCAATCCTTAGGGAACCTACGACATTCTTACAGAAAGTTAAGCGGGTTATTCCTTTAATGATAGAAATGAGTGTTCTATTTACTAAAGATGTAAATGCTGGGGCGAGATTATTCTGCCGAAATCAGCAATAGCAGCGAACGGGTTTAAAGTGCATTCAGGACAATGGGGAATCACGATGACCTGGAATAGAAACTCAAATTACTCATCTCAGTTTCATACCAAACTGGTCTTTACAATGGTTTATTTACCAATCATTGAAGGCTTAAAAATTACCAATCCTATCATCATGAAGAGAACGGATATGATAATGGTTTGTATCACCAACGAACTATTCACAAAGGGAATTGATTCAATAGAAATGATTGCAAGAAACAACAAGATCGTAATCAACCCTCTTGGTGCTATAAAAAGAAGAGGCAAGACAGGTAACTTTAAAAGCCATAACGCAATCCATCTTGTTATTACAATTCCGAAAGCGATAGCAACAGCCCAGGGCAATGTTTCCAGGTTTATAATTTCCTGGGTTTGAAGTAAGAAACCAAACAACATGAAAAATAAGGCCCGTATTAAGAAAGTCGCTTCTGCAGTTATGTCTTTAAATTTTGCTACTTCCGTATCGAGACGTTCAGGTTTAAAGTAATTTATCCATTTGAATCGTTTTAGTTCATCCAGGTTTCCAAGAAAGAGACCGAAAATCAGGATGAATAGAAGTCCGGGTAAATGTAAGATTTTAGACCCCGCATAAATGAGGATAACCATTAAAATTATGGGGCTATAGGTGATATGATGTTTATTTCTGCTAAGAAGTAATGAAAGGCCTGCAACGGATACAAAGGAAATAGAAAACATTAATAAGAGCTGCACGAAAAACAGACCAATCGTTTTAGCGTGAATGAAATGATTGACTGCAACAAAATTGAATAGAAGCACTCCAAATATATCAGACAGACTACTTTCATAGATAACAAACTCCTTATCCTTTTGTGGTAAATTTTTTACGCTCGGGATAGCTATTGAACTACTGATGACACAGAAGGGAATTGCATTCAGAAGTGCAATCCTGAAGGGAACATTTTCGCGCGCATGAATTATATATCCTAATGATAAAGCTAAGACAACCAGTGTCAACACCGCCATTAGCGATGACTTCTTGATAACACTGATCTTTGACTGATTCAGTTCTACCTCCAGAGCCCCTTCCAACACAATAAGAATAAGACCTATAGTGCCCAGGATCGGAAGCAATACATTAAGATCTGGTGGCACAATGTCAAAGAAATCAAGCACACGGTGAAAAAGCCAACCTAATACAAGCAATAAAATGACACTTGGAATTTTTGTTAAGGGCGAGCTTATATCAAATACATAAGCTAATAACAACAATGTACAAAGTATGATAATGATTGTAATCGTCATGCTGATGTCCTTTTATTGGTCTCGATAGATGACATTGATTAGTTTTACCCAACAGTAAGATACAGAAAACAGATTTACACATGATAACAGTTGTTATTCCAACACTTAACGAAGAAGAGAATATTGCCTCTGTCATACGATTCGCTAAAAGCCATGAGCATGTGAGTGAAGTGATCGTAGTAGATGATAAGTCATTGGATAACACTGTGTTAATAGCACAGCAAGAAGGAGCTAAAGTTATTACAAGCACTAAACTTGGGAAAGGAGCATCCATGAAAGATGGGGCGTTGTGTTCAGCAAATGATGTAATTGTGTTCTTGGATGGCGATATTGACCCATACCCACACTATACCATCAAGCTACTTACGGATCCAATCTTTTCAGAAGAAATAGATTTTGTCAAATCCGCATTTAATCGAAATGCAGGGAGAGTGACAGAAATGGTTGCTAAGCCACTTCTCAGCATCTTTTTTCCAGACCTTCTGCGTTTCAGCCAACCATTGAGTGGAATGATTGCCGGAAGAAAATCACTCTTACTACAACTGGACTTTCGGGATGATTATGGTGTCGATATCGGGATCCTGATTGATATGTACCTGATGAATGCTCGCATGCGTGAAGTAGAGATTGGCTACCTGGAGAACAAGAGCAAGCCATGGCAAGCTCTTGGAAAGATGAGTAAAGAGGTGGCCTCGGCGATTATCATGAAAGCCGCTGCTTCAAATAACCCTAATTACAATTTTGAGGAGCTTGGCGTATTGAGTGAGATACGTACTCAAATGGAATTTGCTTTGGGTAACCACCTCCATGAACTGAGTAAATTAATTGCATTTGATATGGATGATACACTATTGCAGGGACGTTTCATCGATACATGTGCTCAGGTTTTTGATTTCAAGGAGGAACTGATGGAGATAAGGTCAATAGAAACGAATGAAGTGATTATTACTAAGCGCATCGCAACCCTTCTTAAAGGCAAGACGATCAACGAATTAATAGAGGTCGTAGATGCAATTCCTATTGTTTCCGGCACCAAAGAAGTAATTTCTGAACTAAAAGAAAGAGGATACATATCTGGTATTATTTCTGATAGCTATGATTGTATAACAAATCATATAAAGAACAAACTTGGAATGAGCTTTTCGCTTTCAAATGAATTAGAGTTTTCAAAAAGCGTATGTACTGGAGAAGTAAAATTGCCCTCCTTTCTGTTCAGCAGCTCTAAGAGTATATGCAAACACGCTCTTTGCAAAACAAATGCGCTTTTGTCCATATTGGCCAAGTACGATATTCAAAAGGAAAATTGCATAGCCATAGGAGATAGCATTAATGATCTCTGTATGGTAAAAGAGGCCGGATTAGGTATAGCGTTTTGTTCGCAAAACGAATTACTCAATCACCATGCAGACATAAAGATCACCGAGAAGAGTTTTGATAACCTGTTAACACTTGTGAAGTGACGTAGTTGGTGTTTAAGTTTCACTGAAAATTTTGGTAAGATGAAACTGAACAAAGGCTTCCATACTGTCCGCGTTTTTAATATTATCAGTATAGCTCATGGGTTTGATGATGTAACCAGCTATGCCCAGGTCGTGTGTCCTGGATCTATCACTTGTTTCGTTTGATGTTGTCATCACAAAAACTTTAAGGTCTTTATACCTTAACTGAGAACGAATGTTTTGCAAGAATTCAATACCATTCATCTTTGGCATGTTGAGATCCAGCAAAAGGACATCCGGAAGTTCCGCATCTGACTTAGCATCTAAAAAATCTACGGCCTCCTTTCCATTGGAAGCAATAAAAAGTTCGTGCGGAAAGGCTAATTTAGCTAAAGTTCGTTTGACACTGATCACATCAAGCTCATCATCCTCAATTAATAAAATTGATTTTATCATGGGTTAACGATTATTGTGCCAGGTGAAGATGAATGCGGCGCCATGACCTACCATAGATTCCACTCGAATTGTTTCATGATGTTCTTCAAGGATCTTCATTACGATTGAAAGACCAATACCTGTACTTTCCTCCTGATCTTTTTCGCGGAGTGTCTGAAATATATCAAAGATACGCTCATGATATAAGGGGTCAATACCAATGCCATTATCCTTCACCGTAAATTCAAAGTAATCGTTTTTGTTAATAGCCCTGATTGTGAGCTTCCCATCTAATTGAGGAGTAAACTTAACTGCATTACTAATAAGATTTGAAAATACTTGTTGAAGTGCGAGGCATTCTGTCACAAGAGTTGGGAGATCTCTCAATTCTACCTGGAATGTATTGGGCACAATGTCAGTGATAATCTCTGTTACCATTTCATGTACATTAGTAAGCTCTAATTTTGCTTTGGTCCTAAGCCTGGCATAGTCTAATAATCCATTAATGAGCAACTCCATTCTAACAGTTCGCTTAGATATAATCTGAATAAATTCATTCAATTTATCAGAGAGCTCATTACCTACATCTTCCTGAATCCATTTAATGACATTATATATACCACGTAATGGGGCTTTTAGATCGTGTGACACGACATAGGCAAACTTATCCAACTCCATGTTTCGGTATTCAAGCTGAGCGATGGTTTTTTCAAGATTATAGGACATAACATTCATGCTAAGCGACAGGGATGTTAATTCGTCATTATAATCATCTTGGATGATGGTAAAATTTCCTTTTGAAATACTTTCCGCAAGATTCACCATTAATCTAATTCTACGCGAAATAGATCGGATGACGTATACAAGTGTGATCGTCCCTATCCCAATTATTAAGCCAATAAACAACCATGAGAAAAATTGAGTCAATACTATTGAATTGGCAAGATTTCGGGCGTGAAGTTCCCTTGTCCTATACTCAATAGTATTTAAGGACACAAAATTAGCAGCAATCTTGTCATATAATAATTTACCAATCTTTCCTTTAAAAGTGCTCTCAAATAAGATGGAGTACTCACTACTTGATGATGCTTCGCTTTTTAAACGATTAGCGTTTATGACGTCTCGAGAATAGGTTATCCATTGAGCATGCAAGTTAGTAATGGTGTCGAGAAGCTGATTTTGAAATGGATCATTTTTAACCAACATTTTTAATGTCAGAATAATTTGTGGTACTTCATGGATTCCGCGATCGTACCCAGACAGAAAGGATGAATCCTGGGATAGCAAATAACCTCTGAATGAGCTTTGCATTTCAAGAATCGATCGTTGAAACTGGCCCGAGTTCCGGATAATTTCCTGGGATGAACTTAGAAAATCTGCATTCACTTCCACTTTTTCTGATAATAGAAAGTTAGAAACAGTATTGAGTACAGACAGAACCAATATAATAGAGAATGCAATAAATATTTTGGTTGAAATTTTCACTTCATAAGGGTTTAGAAGATGAGTTCCTGTACAATGTAGGCTCCAACACCGGCTATGAAACCTAAAAAAGCAATCCACGCAATTCGTCTGAAATACCACATGAACTCAATTTTAGCAATTCCCATAGCAGCAACACCAGCTGCAGAACCTATAATGATCATACTACCTCCAGTGCCGGTAGTAAGAGCCAGCAATACCCAAAAGGAATGATCTGTAGGGAAATCTGCCAACGAATACATACCCTGAGCAGCAGCAACAAGAGGAACATTATCGACGATTGCAGAAATAACACCAAGCGTAACTACAATAAGCTGCTCATTCCGAATAGCACTTGACAGTTTATCTGCAAGTTCAGACAACAAGCCAAACGATTCAAGCCCAGCAACTGCCAACAGTATGCCGAGGAAGAAAAGTATACTTGGTGAGTCAATTTTTTGCAAGGCATGTACCACAGATAAATGAGTCTTGTGTTCCTGTTGCTTATTTCTGTGCATGTACGAAGTAACAATCCATAAAACACCAAGGGCAAACAGGATACCCATAAATGGGGGCAGATGGGTAACTAATTTGAAGACAGGAACAAACAACAACAGCAATACACTAAGGATCAAGACCAATTTGGAATCTCCGGGATGCTGGATAGATGGTTGGTGGGGTTGCATCGGCAAAGTTTGATTGGTAAATCTCCTACTGACGAGAAGTAATGGAATCAAACACACTACAATACTAGGAAAAAATAGTTTGATGATAATATTCCCAGCTGATATTTGATTCCCTATCCACAGCATGGTAGTAGTGACATCACCAAGTGGCGAAAATGCACCTCCTGCATTGGCAGCTATGATGACCATACTTGTAAAATAGAGCCTGTCATTTTGATCGTCAAGTATTTTGCACACTAAGGAAGTCATGACAATCGCAGTTGTCAGGTTATCTAGAATGGCTGATAAGAAGAATGTGAGAATTGATATGATCCAAAGAAGTTTTACTTTATTCCTTGTTTGAATTCGTTGGGTGATCAGTTTAAATCCCTCATGACAGTCGATGAGTTCAACAATCGTCATAGCGCCCAAAAGGAAAAATAGTATTGAGGAAATTTCCCCTAAATGATGTATTAGTGATTCGACTCCAGTCTCAGGGTTTTCAACCTGTAAAATAAAAAGCGTCCAACACAAAACACCAGTCAATACAGCTGTTGCCGCTTTATTGATGCCTATTGGATGTTCGAGTGAAATGGCTATATAGCCAATGATGAAGGTGAGGATTGCTAATGTTGCCATATTGCAATATACTTAATCTAACAAAAACAGGTTATAAAACTAATTGTTAAAACAACTTATACACCTAAAATCCATGCATGGTGATCACTAAACCAAGTGTTATACTCAATATAATGTATACTGCGGCATTCCAAAGTTGTCCTTCACGTACGAGTGCGAAAGTCTTCTCCTACGATTAATTCGCATGGTGAAACTGTGTTTGCTTGAACCTGTGAGACCGTGCAAGAGCAGGATTGGGCCACGAGAAAGTTTGAACTCATACACACCATTAAGTTCATCAAATGATATGTGCTCCGTACTATTATAACGACATATTTCATGAAGGTCAGATTTTAATTAGATACAATCTATCCCGGTTGATCTAAAAATTCAATAGACATTTCAAAACAGTTGTTAAGGTTTTGAAAGATAGGGATTAGCCAACTACCATAATAGTAGCACGATAGGAATTGGCACCAACTTATGAATTTTAGTATTATCTTTAAACACCTATGAAAAATATCACCACATACCTACTGTTGATTGTAATGCATTTCCCTCTTTATGGCCAGTGGGAATCAATGGGTGGACCCGAAGGTGGTAATGTGTCATCCATATATCACAATGCTTCGTTTTATTTCGTCAAAACTTCACACGGGATTTACCGTTCCGTTACAGGAGACCAATGGGAGCAATTGAAGCTCGATATCCCAAAACTTTACGGTATTGATTTAATTGCCGTAACAGATTCATTTTTATTTGTCTGTTTAAGAGCGTACCAACACCAAGTAGATTCAACTTTATTATTTCGAAGTGAGGACCAGGGTGAAACTTGGATTCAATTAGCTCCACCTCACCTGTATAGCGCTTTTGGACTATTTACGCTGAATCAAACTGTCCTTTATATGGGCAGAGATTCGCTTTTGATTTCACATGATGCCGGGGCAACATGGCAACTCAGCGGACTTACTCCTGTTGCCGAATATTTCTATGACATATATGGGTCGGAGGAATCTGTCATCATCACCGCAATAGGATCAAAAGAGTTTAGGTTTTATCCTGAAACTGACACCTGGACAGATGCAGGTTTCCCTGATAGCATTTATTATGAGACTATTTTCGAGTTTGATAGTGTTTGGTTTGCTTTCACTGCAGGATCAGGACAGATGTACCGATCCGTAGATGATGGCTTCAACT
>DASXWI010000235.1:0-5811 GCA_036503755.1 Saprospiraceae bacterium
TGAACCATTCCTTATTCGTTAGATTGAGCGCCACAAGGTATCCATGCCCATGACGTTCAGTATAAACACATCCTGCATCAAGATTGAATACATTTTCCTTTTGCTTCAGGATCATTTGGAGCGGTCTTGGGGTGTGCCCATGGACGATTATCCTTGTGCCTAGCTTCTCAGGGTCGACTTTGAAATCACGGATGCACATCATCGCTTCTGTATCTTCGAAAATATCTTCCGGTCCAAAGTTTAACCCTGCATGCACGAAAATGTACGGGCCATTTTCAAAATATAGCCTGGTACGTTTGAAGAAATCCTGGTATACTGGATCGAAATCGCGAAATGAAGTAGCGCCAAAACTTTTGAGGGTCGTATCTCCACCATTAATGTACCAGTCCTTCTGTGCCTGCCCACCATTCACAGAATCCAACATGAGTTGTTCATGATTTCCTCTTAGGGTACGCAATTGGTATCCTTTCTTTCTTAAATCCAGGATCAGGTCAACCACACCTTTGCTATCAGGACCGCGGTCGATATAATCCCCAATGCAATAAATGGTATCTGATTTCCTGATCTTGATTTCATCTTCGATCAGCTTGTGAAAAGTCTTGGCACAACCATGAATATCTCCGATAGCAATGATGCGGTTCATAGCGTGTAAGATAGTAAGACAGTAAGAAAGTAAGACAGTAAGAGGTGTGTGGGTAGTGAGTGAGTTCCCTCTCCTCCCTCCGTCTTAGCCTTAGCCTTAGCATTAGTCTTAGCCTTTTAAATTCACATTCACTCCTGTATCCGCATGGAAGAAATGCAACTTACTGCGGTCAATAAATAAGGTCGCAGGTTGCAATTCTACAGGCGATGTCTCAGGACGCAGACGGGCTACCATAGCGTTCGACCCTATCTTGAAATAGAGATAACTATCGCTACCCATGGGTTCCACGACATCGGCTAGGATACGGACAGGAACGTACGAGGAGATATTTAATCCATTGTCCCCATGCATGTTTTCAGGACGAATGCCCAATACATATTTACCGCCAGCCATCGATGCAGGAACAAATCCTTGCAAGTCCATACTGAAATCGCCATCTGATTCTGTAAACCTCATTTCATCATTGATGGAGCCGGTGATGAAATTCATTGCAGGGCTTCCAATAAATCCGGCAACAAATAAATTGGCCGGATGATCATAGGTATTCATGGGTGTATCAAATTGCTGCAGCAGTCCATCCTTCATCACGGCAATCCGATCTGCCATACTCATTGCTTCAATCTGGTCGTGTGTTACATAAATAGTTGTAACACCTAACTTGCGTTGTAACTTAGAGATCTCCATACGCATCTGTACTCTGAGCTTTGCATCAAGATTACTGAGGGGCTCATCAAACAAAAACACTTTTGGATTACGTACAATCGCCCTACCCAGGGCTACTCGCTGTCTTTGTCCTCCGGACAATGTTCCCGGTTTTCTTTTGAGGTAAGGTGTTAAGCCAACAATCTCTGCAGCGGCTTCAACACGTTGCTTGATTTCATTGGAAGGAACCTTCTTGAGCCTGAGACCGAATCCCATGTTCTGAAAAACAGTCATATGGGGATACAATGCATAGTTTTGAAAGACCATCGCGATGTCCCTGTCTTTTGGCGCAATGTCGTTGACCAATCGTCCGTCAATCCATAATTCACCTGAGGTAATATCCTCAAGTCCAGCAATCATTCGAAGCGTAGTTGATTTACCGCAACCGGAAGGGCCTACAAGCACTACAAATTCTTTATCGCTGATGTGCAGCGACACATCTGACACGGCTTCTGTGGTGCCATATCGCTTGAATAAATTTTTTACGCTAACCTCTGCCATAAAATATATTCTTCTCCCTTTTTTTGAATATGAGTACAGACAGGATGCGTCCTGTCTGTACTCATATTCAAAAAAAGATATTTATTTATAATTTTCTAATGCCTGCAAAGTAAGCAGTGCCTCTATTGTTGATTCAGCACCGGCATTTTTATTTATCTGATCTGTGCTGATGATTCCATCATACCCTCTTCCGGTTGCCGGATCATACATAGGTGTTTTTGCAGGATTATTTCCTGAAAACCACGAAGCGAGATCACGTGCCAATGTTAGGTATTTTTTATCCCCCGTGATGTCATAAGCTTTAAGGGATGCCCAGACCATGGGCCTCCTGCCATAAGCAATCTGAGGAAGGGATGTCTGATCATATATTGTGACTTCTCCATCAGTCGCACGTAACGCAAAATGATCCAGTCCACCTGCTTCAAGAAACGCTGGATAAAAATGGTCTATCTCATATAAGGCATGCGATGTTTGATGTTGATCATCAAGAACTTTTCCGGACATGAGTAAGGCATAGGATTGAATATTTGCATACGCATGCCAGAGATTCTCCCAACTCATGAAGGCTCCATCCTGTAAAGTGCCAGGTTGAACATTCTGCATTATACATAGACCGTCTGCGAAATGCTCCATCAATTTCACAATCGAATCTCTCCTAATGCTTTGTTCTGTTGAAGTTTGTTCAAGCAACTGTGACAAACCAATCAGGACAATACCCGCCTGGTCTGTACCCGAAATTTTTGGCAACCATGTTGGAAATGTCCAACCCATTGTGGTATCTGTTTCATTTGTTCTGAATGCTTTTTCAGACAAAATATTGGTCACCAGTTTTTCTCTCTGCGTTTTTATTTCGCTGACTAAAGGATCACTTTTTTCGAGGTATTGAAGTGCTTCTCCGAAAGCCCATAAGGTTCGCCATGCCCAGAAGTTTGGTTCCGGCTTTGAAGTAGAACCATCAACATGGATGCGGCCATCAGGCCAGATAAAATTGTAGTAATATCCATTTGGAGCTTGCATCGCTAATAAAAAGCTGATTAACATTCGGCCTTTTCTGAGATGTTCTGGATTTGCTGCCACACCATACTGTCGCAAGTAAAATATGGCTGCCCTCGAGGCATCATCTACACAAGCGAAACCTTCATCAGCGTCACCCACCATATGGTAGTCCGGGAATTCAGAATAGATATGAATAAAACCAACACTGTCATCCGCTACTTTCGTTTCTCCATAAAGAGCATCGAGATGAGCCGTATTGATTTGAGTGGGGTTATTGGAAGCCGGTTCGGAAGGTTTACGACACTGCCATAAACAGATGCAAAGGCTAAAAGCTAATCCTGCCTTCAATAAAGAAGCAAGGAATGTTTTGTTGGTAGGATCCATTATTTTTTACGGACTAATAAGCGTTCAACAATAGCAGATGTTTTCATAGTGGCAAATCCGCAAGCAACATCTGACATAGCAAAAGGGATCAGGATATTTTCTCCATGTTGCATCCAGCCACATGTGTAAAGGACGTTTGGTACATATCCTTCTCTTTCTGATTCTAATGGTTCCATTAAAGGTTCATCCAGGATAGAGATGACTTTTTCGGGATGATCGAGATCCAGTAACGAAACACCAAGTGTATAACGGCGCATCGGACCGACATGGTGTGTCAGCATCAACCAGCCTTCCTGGGTTTCAATAGGAGATCCGCAATTACCGATCTGCACAAGTTCAAAATCCCTGAAGGGTTGCTGGTGTGGCTGACGGTTATTCCAGGTCATATAGTCATCTGATTCCATGATGCCGCATTTTTCACCTCCTTGCCTGGATAGCATGAAATACTTACCCCTGATCTTTCTTGGAAAATAAGCCATGCCTTTGTTATCCACCTGGTCCCCTTTCAGATTGCGAATGTGAAAATGTTTGAAGTCATTTGTCTCCAACATTTTGGATTGGATATTTCGTCCGTTGTATGCTGTATAGGTTCCAAGATATCTTGTCTCTCCACCGTCGGAGTATTTCACCATACGGAGATCTTCCATGCCCATCGATTCACTTTTCGCTTGCGGAAAGATGACTCGCTCAGAAAGCGGAATGGCATCATCAAAATGGATATCATAATGATCATCATCACCACCAGTAACATCAGCCTTTGAACCAGCAGTGCGCCATGGCCCTTGGTGCGTGAAGGTGATTTTATTTTGGCCATCGATAATTCCTTCCATAAATCCGATCGAAGAAATATGCCCTTCTCCAACTGAGCGGAGGGTGAGGACAAACCGGGTTTCTCCAGCTGAAAGACCTGATTGATCAGGATGAGGAACGATAGATGGATTAAATAAAGCAGCAGCCTCAACAGAATACTCCTTGGTCAGGTAAGAACCAAAGACTAGCTCCTGCTTCTCGGTAAATCCCGCTGTTGAAGAAAGTGCGTCCTTGCCCATTTTAGCATGGGACAACAACAATTCGTTGTATCTCCGATGCCTGTGTTTGAATAAGGATGCTGTTTCATCATATAGTTTTTCAGCCTCTGCTACTGAAAGATTTTTGACGAATTCTTCAAAGCGCGGCAAGCGGTCAGATTGACCAGGGTCCAGGTACAATAGAATGACCTTTTTCGGATCTGCATTAAAGTGTTGGGGTAATCGTTGTATGAGCATAATTATGAATTGTCTGCTACTCTTTCTGGCCGGATGCAGCCATACTTTGAATAAAATGTTTTTGAAAAATCAAATAAGCAATAAGGATAGGCAGGGCCAGTAATGTTGCACTGGCGAGTTTCATTCCGATCTGGCCCATGGCTCGTCCACCAACTGCAAATAAGGTAACCAACTGCGGCATGGTCATCAGTTTCTCTTCCCGGATGACAATGATCGGCCACAATACATCATTCCATGTAGTCATAAAGGTTATGATGCCAACTGTAATCAACGTGGGTACTGAAACAGGCCACAGTACCTGAAACAGGATCCTGAATTCATTACATCCATCTATCCTTGCTGCATCGATGAGATCCTGCGGAATGGATAAAAAATGTTGGCGGAATAACAAGATCGCGAATGCATTGAGTAACCCTGGTATGATGAGAGCTGCAAAGGAATTGGTCCATCCAAACTCCACCATGAGTATGTAATTAGGAATCAACGTGAGTTGAAATGGAAGTGTCATGGTGAAAAGCAGAAAATAGAAAAGTAAATTTCTTCCCTTAAATCGATGGCGAGCCAAAGCATAACCAGCCATCGAACTAAATACCAGGACGCCAAATGTGACCAGTGTCGCAACAAATAAACTATTGAGAAAAGATCCCCCGATCGGAATGCTTTGGAACAACTTGATGTAATGATCGAACGTAAAGGAAACTGGCAAGAAAGTGATTTGGTTTATACTTCTTTCTTCTGACAAGGAAGCACTGATCATCCACAGGAAAGGATAGAGAAAAGCGAAGGCGCAAAGGCTAAGGCTAAGGTAGAAGAAGATCTTTCTCATGATTGTTTGTTTTCAATGACAGTGCGTTGAATAAACACAACCAATAGAATGATGAGCGCCAGTATCAATCCTAATGTTGCAGCATAACCCATATGATAATAGAAAAAACCCTGTTTATAAATATAGAGCACCGAAGAAAGTGTACTGTTGAGTGGACCTCCTCCGGTCATGACATATGGCTCAATGAACAAAGAGAAACCTCCGATTGTGGAGAGGATCATCACCATGATCATTGTTGGATTGATCACAGGAAGTGTAATGTGCCAGAATTGCTGCCAGCTTGTTGCTCCCTCAAGTGATGATGCTTCATACAACGACCTGGGTACAGATTGCAGTCCTACCAGGAAGAGAATAATATACAATCCAACATTTTTCCATGTGGCCATGATGGCGATGGAGGGCATGGCCCATAATGGGTCGGTGAGCCATCCGATTTTTTCAAATCCAAATTTGTTGAGCAACATATTGATCGATCCCATTTCATATCCATAGAG
>DASXWI010000236.1:0-8379 GCA_036503755.1 Saprospiraceae bacterium
TGCGATCTGTCTGATGTGTTCCAACAGCAGGTTCTTTCTCCAGCACTGCAATTTTGATCCCAGGATGTTCAGAGATCATTTTCCAAGCGGTGGATAGGCCTACGATTCCTCCTCCGACGATTGTTACATCATAATGCATAGGCAATAGCTGTTGATCAAAGGTAAGCAGACTGTGGGCTTAGGAGGTTAGGGGTTTAGAAGGTTAGGGTTAAATGTTTAACTGGGGAAATGGTTAATTCGGTATCTATGATCTGACTAGTGGTCACTGTGTTTAGAAAGTTTAGTATTAGCACCTGTTCGGTGCTAAAGTTTAGAAAGTTTAGTTCAATCTACCTGAACTTTTAAATGATCAAGTCTTCATACTAGAACTGTGATTTGAATCGGGATTTAATAGACATGCATCTTCAATGCCCCATAGGGGCTACAGGTCGGTAACTGTCGGATAAGAAAAATCATTCGTGCCCCGTAGGGGCACTACTAGATCAGGTTGTGATCTGTAACTTTTCTTTAATTGACATGATTCGTGCGCTACCGTGTAATGCCCCTACAGGGCACGTGGGATTTGTCTCTTTTCAATGCTACCGACCTGTAGCCCCTACGGGGCATTAATTTATTAGGATAAACAATTTTTGAGTGGAGAAAGCAAATAGGAAGTATGCAATTCAAAAATCAACTAACCTATAATCAGTATCGTCGTAGACGCGCTACGCTAAACAGATGGCCCGCAGGGCAACATCGCTAAACGCTGTTTCTCATTGAAACCAACTGCTCACTGCTCATTGCTCACTGCTAACTTTTTCAGACAGTCTTCCTCTTTCTTCCGAATCACTTCGATATCCTCTTCTTCATGATCATCGTAGCCACATAGATGTAACACACCATGGATCATGACCCGATGCAACTCATCTTCAAAGGAAATCTTGAGTGTTTCCGCATTTTCTCTCACGCGATCTATGCTGATATAGATTTCAGCCATGAGCGGATTATCATTAAGAGGGAAAGTGATGATATCGGTAAAATAATCGTGATCGAGATGGGCCTTATTGATCTCCAATAGAAATGCATCGGAACAAAAGACAAAATCGATTCTATTGAGTTCGTGTCCTTCTGCTTCAATGGTGTTCGTTATCCAATGGATTAATCTTTCCGGATCAGCCGGTGTGAAATCAACATCATGAGAGGTAAAAAAAATACCGGATTCATCCTCTTCCGTATCGGGCCAGTCGGGAATCAGATCTTCCACATCAACTTGACCGTACGTCCCTGGTTGAGAAAATGAATTTCATCGGTAAGCTGCTTCATCAGGAAGACTCCACGTCCGCCTTCAGCTTCGATCCGCTCTTCACAAGTCGGATCAGGTATTTGTTGAGGATCGAAACCACTACCTTCATCAGAGATCACAAATTGGATCTCATGATCCTTTTCATGGCAGGATACTACAATCTCTTTATCCTCATCCATCTGGTTACCATGGATCATCGCATTGTTGACAGCTTCCGTAAGACAGATGAGCATGTTCGGATAAAGATTCTGATCTATATGCAAACGCTCAACCACGTCGCGAACGAAGTTCTCAACCTCACAGATACACCTCGGATTAGAGGGCAACTTTAATATTTCTGCTCTGATGTCGATGACAGGATCAGTTTGAATTTTTCAACGATTGGTAATACTCCTCGACCAGGAATTTATACTATGGCTTGAGGTCGGGAGATACTGATTTGTATTGTTCAATTTCAGCTTCGCGTTGGCGGATATATTGTTCCAAAGCCGGTGGCATGGAGCGTTTTTGTTGCTGGGCAGTTTCAGCCTGGCGTTTTTCATCCTGGTCGCGTTGGCGTTCTGATTTCTCAGCTTCCAGCAACCGGGTGGTGATATCCTGCTGCCTTTTTAGTGTTTCAGCATTCAGGCGTTTATTGACGAGATCTATCTCGATTTTATTCATTTCTTCAGTAATGTTATCAAGTTCAGGGATTCCCTTTCCTTGTTCTTTTTTTTCCTGGCTCAGGTCCTTGAGGGCTTTGCGGAGGGCGGCTTGTTTAGCAGCCATCTGTGCAAATTCCTTGCTCATTTTTCCTTGATCGCCTTTTTTCATTTGATCGGAAAGCTTTTGCATTTCTCCGTTCATTTCCTGCTGCCCCTGGGTGATTTTATCCATTGGGACCCTTCCGCTTTTACCACCGGTCTTTCCTCCGGGTTTATTACACATCTGGCTTCCCGGCATGGATTGAGCCATCTGTTGCTGCATCTGGTTCATCACCTCACTCAACATTAATGCCAAATCGTTCAGATAGGTCATGGTACGCTGTTGATGATCGCTGGAAACCGTCTTATTTCTTTCCTCTAATTGTTCAAGACTCCTTTTCAGGTTGAGATTGATGTCTGAAACTTTTTCATGCACAAAACTTTCAATTTGGGTCACTCTTTTACTTAAGGCATGTAAAGTGTCCTCCACCACTTTAAAATCATCTTTGATCTTATATTGATCCTGTACCAGGGTCACATATCTTGGCGTAGTCACCTCTGTTGCTGTAAAATCATTAATGAGATGTTCCTGGTCAAAAGATAAGGTCACGAGATTTTCAAGCAATTGCCTTAGCATAGCCATGTCTTCCTGCATTTGCTCCTGGTCAGACTGCTCCATTTGCTGAGCCATCTGGGATGCCATATCCTTCATCCGTTGAGCCGCATTTTTCTGAGACTTGGATGCGTTTTTATTTTGTTTTTGTTCAAGTTGCTCCTGGCTGTTTTCCATGTCCTGGTCTATCTTCTCCATCTGCTCTTCTGCACCTTCCATATCTTTCGGACGCTCCAGTTCTGAATTCTTTTTCTCCAGCTCCTTCATGTCCTTCTGCAGCTCATCAAACTCTTTGTTGAGATCTTCTTGCTCCTTCTTTAACTCTTCATTTTCCTTTTTCTGTTCTTCTGTTTCCTTGCTGAGCTGATCTTCTTTCTCTGCCATTTTTTCAAGCTTCTCTATAGCTTGCTCCATTTCGGCTTCTACTTCGAGTTCCTTAAACATCTCAAGCATACGATCCAGTTCCTTCTCAAGGTCCTCATCTTTGGATTCCATTTGTTCCATCATGTCGAGGGCTCCTTCTTTCTCAAGTTCCTTCATGAGCTCTTCCATTTTTTTGAGAAGCTCTTTCATCTCTTCACTCATGAGTTCATCCATGAGTTCCTGGACCTTTTCCTGTTTTTCCTTTAATTCTTCCGAAGGCTTGGTATGCTCTTCCTGCATTTGCAGATTCTCATCGAATTTCTGGATAGCTTCCTGCATCTGCTCCTGGAGAGCATGATGACGCTCGATGAGTTTTTCAATTTCTTTTTTATCCTGCCATTCTACTTTTTTCTCCTGCATGAGTTTTTCTTTCAGACGTTTCATGTCTTCCTGGAGGTCACGTGTTTCGGCGAGGGACTTTTCAATATTCAGCTGGATGCTATTATTGTTTTCATTTTCCTTTTTATCATATTCCTCTGCAGTGGGTTTGCGGTATTGCATCACTGGAGTACGGCTGGCTTTGCTGCCATGTATTCCGTCATTGTCATGTACTTCGAAATAATACTGCACGGTTTCACCCGGAAGTAATGCCAGGTTTTGAATATCAAAACTATGCGTATAGGAATATTGAGTCGGATGAGGAACGCCAAGTCCTTGTGTTTTGACATCCTTTACTTTGCCTTTTTCATCGAGGACTTCGTATTGAAAGGAAAGAGTACGGATACCATAATCATCATCCACATTGCCGGCGAAATAAACGATATCCTTCTGCAGACTGTCTGTAAAAGATTGCACACGGATACCTGGATACCTATCTGGCACTACGCGTATACTATATTGTATGCTATCAGGATGTGGTAATAAACTGTTGTTGAGATATAAAGTATACCGACCGTCCTTACCAGCTCTTGATTTGAGGATAAACCTGTCTTCACTACGACGCTCTGCTTCTTGTTTGTTTGGGTTGCCTTCAAACTGCACATCTAATGCTTCCGTATGAGCAGCTTGAATATCCCATGTCAATTGTGTTCCTTCGGGCACAACCAGATCTCCGATGTTTCTGAGGTCTTCATCTTTTCTTCCGGTATAGGATGGATAATCAAGGCCGATATCAAATGTGAGTATGCCTGGTTTTTTAATGACACCAAGCATTAACTCTGTTGAAGATACAGGTCCGGCATAAATCCGGAATGGCGTGTCTTCAAGAACATTTTTAAAATTATATGAAAAAGCACCTGAATCATCTTTCCGCATGCGGTAAGAGTAATTATCGATTTCGATATATACTTCTGCAGGAACCATATTGCCCTCAGTAGTGATGTTGAGGTCATAATCATCATACTGCACGACAGAAAGTGGCTTATCAGGATTTACTATAAATCTGAAAGGAGCTTCACGTTCAAATACTTTTCCAGTATGGATCAAGCGATTGGTGCTGTCCCTGATAATACTCGGAGCGGCTACAAGTAAGACAAGCAAGAGTAATAGTGGAGGCAATGCATACCGGAGATATTTTCTATTCTTTCCTAAATCGATGGCTGCTTTGAAAGGGACAAGGTCAATTTCTTTTGTCTTTTGTTCGATACCGGCAAAAAGCAGTTCAGGATTTCCTTCGGTAAGATCTGCCTGGCGTTTGAGTTGGAGAACATTCAGAAGTCTGTCTTCGATGTGACCGAAATGATTGCCAATGATTGTTGCTGCCTGGTCATGTGAGATCACTTTTCCAAGCCGGAAATATTGAGCTAAAGGATAAGCGACAAAATAACCAAGACAAGCTAGTGCTATCCCTATGAAAGACAAAAGCAATACTAAACGCATACCCCCGCTGAAATAAAATTGATGTTCCAGGAGGTTATAGACGAGGAATACAGCCAGCACAGCACCAGAGGTGATCAGGCTGCCGCGGATCAGTTTGTTGAGGTAATAACGTCTTGTGAAAGCATCCAGTTTCTGGATGAGAAGGTGATAACTGCCAGTTTGCCCCATGCGTTTGGAAATGTAATTGAAACGGTTTCCGTGCTTTGATAACCCCTTAGCTGGTCTCCAAGTTCATTACACAAAGGACCAATTTAGGGGTAAAATATAGTACTTGTCAAGGGACGGAAATGGCAAAACCCGGAAGCCTGCGAAGGTATTTTAATTAATTTGATGTAAATGACTGATAAACAATGTGTTAAATATACATTTTAACTTGGAAAGTTGGTAGGATTTTTACACAATAAAACACGAATAGGGCTTATTTAGGCTCAATCATAATTTCATCCTGTTCGGACTATCTTTGCCGCCACAACCCGTTTACATGAATTCTGATCAAATAACCTACACCGTTTTTGGTGTCCTTCTTGTCCTTGCCCTGACGTTTGACCTTGGGTTGCTGAGTAAAAAGAATACCACGATTACAATCAGGCAGGCCTTATACCAGACATTTTTCTGGGTGGCACTTGCTTTGGGATTTTTTGTCTTTATGTGGATCGAAAGGGGCCAGGTCATCGCCTTTGAGTACATCAGTGCTTACCTGATGGAATGGAGTCTGAGCATTGACAACATCTTTGTGTTCATCCTGATTTTTTCCTCCTTTGCTGTCAAAGCGAAACACATTCCACGTGTTTTATTGATCGGGATTATGATGGCCATCCTCTTTAGGGTGATTTTCATTACCGTGGGGGTTGCATTGGTGGAGCGGTTTCATTGGATACTCTATCTCTTTGGAGCCTTCCTTTTATACACGGGTTACAAGATGTTTCATTCTACGGAGGACGAAGAATTTGATCCGCATGACACGAAACTTTTCAGATTTCTCAATAAAGTCCTTCCATTGGCAAAACATGATGGTGATGGTAAGTTTACAGTAAGGGAGAATGGGAAACGATTATATACTTCCTTGTTTGTCGTAGTTATCATGCTTGCCGCGATTGACTTGGTCTTTGCGTTGGATTCAATTCCGGCTGTGATGGGGATTTCAAGAGATAAGATGGTGATTTATACCTCCAATATCTTCGCTGTGTTAGGACTCCGGTCTTTGTTTTTCCTGCTTCGTGGAGCGGTTTCCAAGTTTGATTACTTACAACAGGGGATTGCGATAGTGCTTATTTTTATTGGCTTGAAAATGCTCCTGGAACATTGGATCAACCAATGGATTGATAAACCTACCCAGGTATTGATTTCCCTCGGAGTGATCCTGGTTTGTATTGCCGGATCTATTTTCTACTCTATTTTCATTACCAAACCGGGTCTTCCACCTGATGTCGAAGATGAATCGACTTCATCTGAGTAGACAGATCATACCATAAACACAGTGTTTAGCGATGATGCCCTTGAATGCTTAGGAGGTGAGAAGTTTAGGAGGTTAATTTTATTAACAGAATGATCAAATAACCCTTAACCTTCTAATCTCCTAAGCTAGTTGGAAGGTTAATCCAATTAGCAAGATCATCTATGCCCACAGCCTCATGCCCTCTGCCCTATGCTCCTTATTTCTTCTTACTTTTACGCCCCGGCCTGCAAATAGGCGGTTTAGGTTTATGGCTTTAGAAAAGGATAGTCTCTTACCGGTCATCGGGACCTTTTATCCCTGGCGTCGCCATATAGTATATATCACTGTAGGAGCTTTTGTGATCAGTGCATTGCTTTCCTTGTTGCTTAAAAATTACTACCAGGGCAAAACAGTGTTTTATGCAGCCAGTCAGGATCTCTTCAAACCAGAGAAAGTTTTTGGTGGCGGTACACAGGAGATGTATTACTATGGTAGTGGGGAGGACATTGACCGTATCCTGACAGTGGGAAATTCACATAGCGTGGTTGATTTTCTGATCGATTCCTTTGACCTTTGGACGGTTTACGACATCAAGCCCGGCACATCAAAGGCGAAATACAAGATGCGTAAGGCCTTTCGGGAGAATTACAAAATCATGTTGACCAAGCAGGATGCTCTTGAATTGACTGTAGAGGATAAAGATCCGGAACGTGCCGCTGCGATGGCCAATGTTGCTACCAAGTTCATTGACTACCAGGTCAAGTCGATCATAAAAAACAGTCAGATTGCCCTTGCTTCCTCCTACCAGAAATCTATCAATAGCAAAGAAAAGCTGATGCAAAGCAACCTGGATACCCTGATCCATTACCGGGAGAAATCAGGGATCTATGATCCAGGAGGTCAGACGGAAATTTTAGCTTCACGTGTAACTGAAGTTACAAATGCAGTGGAACGTGAAAAAGCTGCGCTGGAATCCATGAAAAAGAGCAAAAGAACTAAGATCCAGGACAGTATTGAAATCGTTCAGGCACGCATTGTGGGATATGAACGTGAGTTGGCCATTCTAAATGGAGATGATCCCAATTCAAATTATAGCCTCAAGAACTTCAACCAGAATAAAGGCAAGGTGGAGTTACTGGAATCCAGGTATTTTCGTTCGTATGAACAAATCGGGTATGATCTTGAGAAACTCAAACTATATAATGCAGCTATAGATATAGATGTACCTGCCCTGCATGTTATTGAAAATGCAGAAGTGCCTTTGTATAAATCTCGTCCCAAAAGATCAATCCTGGTCATTGCCTGCACATTGGCAGCATTCTTATTTAGTCTTGCAGCCGTACTTGCTGTTGAATCCTACCGGCATTTTGACTGGACACCTGTGATTAAAAAATAGTGTCTTTGTACTGAAGTACATCATCATCTTGTAAAGAATAAAAAGTTTCTGTGCATGATGCGTGTAATATGTGCGAAAACGATGTAATTTAACCGAACATTTTACTAACCCATTAATTATCTATTAAAGCTTTAACCTTATGGCAATCCGATCTTTAAAATGGTTTGAAATAACAGGTCCTGCGGACCCAACCAATCCCGGCAACAACAGGCGTTATGCTATCTATCATTCATCAGCAGGGGACGATAATGATCCCATCGGTGAAGGCACAGATGGACAATCGTATGAAGTACAATTGATGGGAGACAATCTCATTGCTCCGAATCCACCGTTTACCAAAGATGAAACCATGAGTAGCGCACCTGCTGTTGCTCCTGCACCAAAGAAAGCAGCACCAAAGAAAAAACGCGCTCCTAAGAAAGCAGCACCAGTTGCTCCTGCAGTTGTTGCAGCAGCGCCAGCACCTGCTCCTAAAAAGGCTGCAGCAAAGAAAGCGGTTAAAAAAGCTGTTGCTAAAAAGGCAGTGAAAAAAGCGGTTGCTAAGAAAGCTGTGAAAAAAGCGGTTGCTAAGAAAGCCGTTAAAAAAGCAGTAGCTAAGAAGGCAGTGAAAAAAGCTGTTGCTAAAAAGGCAGTGAAAAAAGCAGTAGCTCGTAAAGTCGTTAAGAAGGCAGTTGCTAAGAAAGCCGTTAAGAAAGCAGTAGCTCGTAAGGCGGTTAAAAAAGCAGTAGC
>DASXWI010000237.1:0-4322 GCA_036503755.1 Saprospiraceae bacterium
GCTCCGTTTACAGCAGGATCAAGGACAGGAGAGAAATATACCATTGGCCAGAAAGTAAATGTGCGTATCAAGAAGATAGATATGTCAGCACGCCAGATGGATCTTGAACTCGTGGAAGCAGATACTAAGTCTGAGGCTGAGGCTGAGACGAAGGCGAAGGTGAAAAAGCCGAGATCAACTAAATAGCTATCAGCTGTCAGCTCTCAGTTATCAGTATTGGATCATAGCTCGGATCACTGGATCACCAACTCACGCCATCACACCATCACCACATCACCTATACACAGCCAGAAAGTAACAATTCGTTCCTTTCCAGAATTGCTCTTCAAAATCTGATTTTATAAATCCTGGTGTGTCGTCATTGTTGAGATAATCACCCATCAGGCAGATGTCATAACCAAGGGATCCGGTCAGAAGATCATAAACATCTCCTGGTTTTATTCCGTATTTATCTGCCCCTCCGATTCCGTGTTCAAAAATGATATAGGGATGCCACTTATTCAAAGTCGCCAAAGCTCCTCGCATGACATCATATTCGCCACCCTCCACGTCAATTTTGATCAGGGTTATAGGTAGTCCAGGATTAACGACATCATCGAGTTTGCGAACTTCTACTTCAATTTCACTGATCTTCTCTTCTCCTTTATATTGCCTCTGCTTTAGTCCGGAATATGTTGGATTGCTCACCACATGCTGGAATGTAGTCTTTTTATTTTCATTACTGAGAGCATAAGGGAAGATGTCAGCTTTGCTGCTGAAATGCTCTTTTAGAAAAGCATACTGCTGAGGTACTGGTTCAAACGCAAGATGCCTGGCATTGGGTGACTGCTCAATCATCGCTTGCAAAATTTCACCGCGGAAACAACCTACGTCTATGCAGTAGCTATTAGGTTTACAAACTTGTTTTAATACATTCCTGGTTTGACGGTCATATCGCTCATTTAGCGTGAGCGGCCAAGGCCACAAGTGTATGATCTTTTTTAGAAGTTCCCTCATTTCTTAACAGGTATCGGAAGGTTGTTGTACAAGGTCATTTCAGGGAGTGTATATACGCAAGTGTCGCTCGCTGGACGGATCAATAAGTTATCAATCACAGGCCCGGTGTTGTCAATTAATAATTCGTATCGGTATCCTTTTCCAAGGGTGTTCCAGGGAAAAGAAATTTCAATCCATTCGCCATAAGCTTCTGCCCAAGGAATCGATTCGCGGTGCAAACCAGCATTGCGCGTTACGGTTCCATCTGGTGCAGTTTCCATCATGCGTGGTACTGGTACATGTCCCTTGCGATTGTCTACATGCGACCAGAAACTAACCTCCCATTGCCGTTCTACTGCGGATGTATCAACCAATGACCAAATGGACATTGGAGCAACCTTGATAGGTAAAGCTCCCGCCCCAGTCATGGTTGTATCGCATTTGTGTTCATCGAAATTGTTAAACCAACCCGCACAAATAGATGAGCTAATTCCTGTATCAACAGGTGAAGGTAAAACCGTTTTAAATGCTGATACAGGTAACGAATAAAGGGTGATTGATTGGTAGGTTCCAATTTTTTTTGCCTGGTCGATCCATATTCGCTCTGCAGGTATCACAAATTCTTCTTCGCAAAGCAGGAGGATTGGTTTGTCGTTTAATAATTGAGCTCTTCGCTTAGAACCATATGGGGTGGAAATGAATTCCACGATATCGAGGCCCTGGGACACTGATGTACGAGACATCGCATAATCAATCAGCGGCAATCCCGTTTCAGTAGATGCATGAATGCCTTCCCGTAGTGTCCAGAAGCCACGTGCTACACCTACAGTTTCATTCCCTATGGCTACGATAGGGAATTGAAGGATGGCTTGAAAATGCTCAGGAGGATAACCTGCAGTATTCAGCAAGGGTACATAATCATCTTTTTTATAGGAAAGCCATTTATTGACTCTGAATATCGGTGCCTGAATAGCCTTCAGATTGAGCCAGGCTTCAAAGCCCCACACGATAAAAATACCTGCAAGTATATACGTGGCAGTACCACCCAACTCCCTATCTCTCATGCGACGATACATCTGCCAGATCGCATAACTACATACCAGGAGATATAAGTAATAAAAGGGAATTCCAAATCGGCCTAAACCACGGAATTGCTTTAGCAGTGGCACAGCTTCCCATAAGAATCTGAATGCGCTGTGATAAAGAATTCCGGCAGCCATACACCAGGCTAAGATGCTTGTCCAAAGAAATATTTTGATATGTGTGTTCAAGGGCTCATCATCTCGCTTTCGTAAAAGGAAGATGAAAACCGCCGGCAACATTAACAGCCCGATCATGCCTACATACGCATTACGTTCAGTGATCGGTTTTTCCAAACTCAGAATCTCTGACCATGCTTTATCTAATGGTGGAATGAAAGGGAAAAAGGTAGTTTCAAAATTGATCGTATGATCATCAATGCCCCATGGCTCAATCGGCCTATCTTTAATGGGATCTGTATATTTTCTAACGGCCAAAAGAAAAATGCCCGGTAAAATAATGACGGACAGGAACAATGGGATCATTCTCCTGACCTCAGGTTTGTTCTTTCGGTTGTATATCAGCCAGAAAACGAAAATGGAAGCGATCACTAATGCACTCAGCAATAAAAAGTACATATGCGTGAGACTCATGAGGATGACTAACACACCTGAAAACAACGCCCATATCCATTTTTTCTTCGGTTGTCTAATCATATTGTCCAGCAACAAATACGACAAAGGCAGGAACACAATGTAGGCAAGACCGTAATGGCCATGTAACCTCAGCAGTTGCGGAGACATAAATACAATACACAAAGAAGTTGCCAGCGCCCACCATTTGCCCACTTGCCATCTTCTCAAAAGCAAATAACAAACAATCACTGCCAGGTAAATGGAAATGAGCAGCAGCATGTTGAGAGTTCCTATGACATGGTGATCCATGTCTACAACATTCCTGTGGATCCAGCCGAGAAACATAGCGAGAGCTGGCTGGTTGTCGGTGTAGATGATGTGCTCACCATACGGGTAGTTCATCCCCGAAAAATGCCAACCCGTATCATGCTTGACATAATAATCAAGCGTGTAATAGTTTTTTAAACCATACCCACCATCTTCAAAAAGATAACAGGACGGACAAGCAAAGATTTTTTTGAAAGCACTAAAGACGATGATCCCCGGTACCGCGAGCACAAACGTAATCCATAAGATTCTGGACCAGGAAATGGATTTTTTCATTGGAGTGAACAGTCTTCAGTTGGCAGGCTGACAGTTGGTAGTGAGCAGTGAGCGGTGAGCAGTGAGCAGTGAGTGGAGCAACGTCAGTCGTCAGTCGTGAGTTGGTATTCCACTTTTCATTTTTCACTTTTCACTCTTCATTCTTCATTCTTCATTTGCCCTAGTATCTCTTCTTATGTTTATTTTGTCCACCTCCCGATGGTCTGTTAGATTGGAATCTTCTGCCATGTTGCTGGCCTCCTCCGCCGGATCCTTTATGCTGCTTGCGACGTTGGTTGTTGGCTGGAGCAGTATTGACATTTTTATAACTGTCGATGCTGGCGTCGTCAGACACATCGATCTGGCCATGAGACATCTTGCGTAGATCTTCTTTGATGAGTTCGTCATTAACAAACTGTTCCTTGCCCCAGGTACGGTAAGCCAGCTTCATATAAGAACCGATAATCTTCGCGAATTCATCACGTTTGGGACCTTGCTCCATAGCCAGTGCTTTCTGTACCATGGTGTGCACATTCCATCCGTAGTGGCGATATGGAATTTTCTTTTGTGGATATTCCATATCCTCAGAAGGGATCATAAAGACCTCTCCTTTTTTATGGATGACGACATTGTCAGGTACTCTGACATCAATGTTATAATTGGCGATATAAAACAGATGATTCCAGAGTTTATCTGCAATCTCCGTAGAAGTTTTAGTGCCTGGCAACATCTGGTTCATGAGTTCGATCAAAGTCTCCACATACCACTGACGTTTTTCAGGGTCCTCCAACTCACTTGCATGCTGTACAAGCTTTTGGATATTGCGTCCATATTCAGGCAACAAGAGACGCTCTCTTGCGGAATTGTATTCAAGGATGCCTTCGCCTATGGTTTTATTTGTTTCTTCCATTGTTATGGTGAGTTGTGAATTGTGAGTTGTGAGTTGTGAGTGGTTAATGTTTAGTGTTAAATGGTTAATTTATCAGGCACCTTGCTCCTTGCTCCTTGCCATTTGCTCCTGCTTCCTTATTCCACAGTAACAGACTTCGCCAAATTCCGAGGCTGATCTACATTGCAGCCACGTAGGCAGGCAATATGATAAGAGAGTAA
>DASXWI010000238.1:0-2549 GCA_036503755.1 Saprospiraceae bacterium
CAATAGCTTGCGCAGGCTTGCTGTATTACAGCCCTGAATGGTTCTGGTTGACCCTTCCCTTCCTCTTCACGTATTTCGTGAAGGCCGTGGATATGATGTAATTCTTGGACTGCTTCAGCAGTCCTTTTCGTGAGGCGTCAGTCGTGAGACGAATTCGTCAGTCGTGAATCGAAAGAAATCCTATTCATAAGATAAATAGCATCGCTAGTTCAAGTATTCTGACTTGGATGCAAAAGCTGATAGCTGGTGGCTGGTAGCTAAAAACGGTTCGCACGGAGGAAAAAGGAGGTAGCACGAAGGAAACGGAGGGCATTATTTGAAATAAGCAATAATCATTTCGATGGTGCTTTAATCAATCTGGAAGCTGGAAGCTGGTGGCTGGAAGCTAAAAACGTTTCGCACGGAGTACACGGAGCACACGGAGAAATTCTCCACTCATCGAAAACTGCTAACTGCTCACTGCTCACTTTCGCGTCAGCCACTGCTCAAACTCCCCTAGCGTCTTAGCATTGAGACAGTATTTTCCCTTAAGCCCTCCCTTCCTGGCAGCAAGTACTCCATACCTAACATATTCCACTTGTCCGCGGCTGTGGGCATCTGGGTTGATGGAAACCCATACTTCTTTTTCCATACAGTAATCCATCCACTTATAATCGATATCGAGACGCAGTGGATTGGCATTGAGTTCAATGGCTACACCATTAGCCGCACAGGCATCGATGACTTTGCGATGATCGATGGGATAACCCTGGCGTGCCAGCAACAATCTACTGGTTGGATGACCAAGAATTCTTGTGTACGGATTTTCAATGGCTTTGATCAAACGAGACATCGCTTTCGCTTCATCCATGCGGAGATTGCTGTGGATCGAGGATACGATAAGATCAAATTTTTTCAACACCTCTTCTTCATAATCGAGAGATCCATCACCAAGGATATCGGATTCGATGCCTTTAAAAACTTTAAAGGGAGCAAGTTTTTTATTGATCTCATCAATTTCAAGCATTTGATCCTCTACCCTATCCACCGAAAGACCATTCGCATAAAATGCACTGCGGCTATGATCGCAGATGACGAAATATTCATACCCCAGGTCGCGGACATGCATAGACATTTCTTCCAGGGTATTCATGCCATCGCTATATGTGCTGTGATTATGAATGATACCTTTCAAATCAGCAAGTTGAACAAGTCCTGACCAATAAGCAGGTTCAGCTTTTTCAATATTTTCTTTATCGTACAATTCAACAGGCAGATCTTCAAAGCCTGAAGAAGCGAGCAAATCTTCGATTGAATTCTGTGAAACTATATTTTGATTCGTCCTAACTGTTTCGTATAAACCTGGATACAACGTCAGCCTGCACCATTCTAAATTGAATTGATCCTCCTCACATGAATAAACAGTAACATGCAGTCGCTCTTCATATTGAAAAGTTGTTGGTGCATCAGGGCCATGTGATGTGACTGTAATATCATCAAGGTCTGATAACGCATTGACATCCACTGGGGGAGATACAAGGCATTCGATCTTGTTGACAACAGGGCTATTCGTTGCATATTCTCCGGCCCAGGCGATCCGATGATCAGGAAATGCTTTGTGTAGTTTTTTTAAAAGTGTATCCAGATCAGCTTCGACATTAGCATATAAGTATCTGTCCTGCGAATCAAGATAGTAAGTGATCCTTTGCTTAAGATCTTCCTGCGTCTTTAACCCAAATCCTGCAAGCTTGATCAGCCTGTTTTCATTACAAGCATATAGAAGTTCGGCAGGCGACTCTACTTTGAGTTCGTCCCAAATGACCCTGACTTTTTTTGGACCAAGTCCTTTGACGGAAAGGAGTTGTTGAATTCCTTCTGGTGTTTTCTCTTTGAGTTTTTCCAATACCTCGATCACACCCGTTGATCTTAGTTCTTTGATTTTGGTGCCGACCGATTGTCCAATACCAGGTATCTTATCAATTTCTTCATCGGTCATTTCAAAAATGGGTCTGTCCCATTTCCTTAAAGCGAGATATGCGGAAGCATACGCTTTTGTCTTGAACGCGTTTTCTCCATGCAACTCCATTAGGTTGGCGAGGAGATTAAACTGTCGGGCAATGTCTTTATTGACCATCAGGCCAGAATTGCCGGAGGTTGAGAAAAACACTCTTGTACAAACCTGTAGAATCAGAGGTGAATATAGCTTCCTGGTTGGCAGAACTATGAATCAGGAAAGGCGCAAGGGTATCCTGCGAATGGAAAGCGCTTAGTGTCGTTGGTGCAGCCATATTATTACGGTATAGTGTCAGTTGCTCCACTAAGGTAAGGCCTTGTGTCGAAGTGAGGTCGCTAAATTCAGCACCTTGCGCATTGACCAATGTTGAAAGATAGTTATTGAACTTGGTCGAATCCACCGCTTCCATCCCTGCATAGTACCAGGCACCATCTTCCTTCTGAATCTTTTGTTTTATACCAGATGCATTTGTCCAATCAACAGATGTGAGATCCTCCGCTGCTGATTTAACCAATTTCTTATCTCTGAATTGTTCAAACCTTGTCTTTGAACTCAA
>DASXWI010000239.1:0-1705 GCA_036503755.1 Saprospiraceae bacterium
GTAACCTTGTGGAGCACTTTCCATATTTATGTTTAATTCCTCCACACGATATATCTGTCGTCCCATGAAATCATACACCTTAACCTCCACCACCATCTGATCCGGGTCTGAAATATCCAGCCAGCTTTCCACTGGATTGGGTAGAATCCTAATATTAGTTTGTTCGATTTCTAATGTTGCAACGGGTATCAGCCAGCAAGAATCTTGTTCTGGATTGGAATAGAGTAATTCATCATTTTTCCAGATACACATTAGCGCGCTCCCTGCATCAGCTGCACAAATGGAATGGTGTTCGATCAACCCGGCAGAACTGGGTAACCCCTCGATCCAGTAAATTGTCCAATCCCCCCAGGAACCATTGGGACATTGCGTATGCAGCCTCTTTCGTTTTTCACCATTCCCCAAGGACACAGAATCAATCGCAGTAACAACATATGTGGGTCCGGAATCGGGATACAAGGTGTCGTTGACCTCAAGAGAATAATCAAAAATCAGGTATTCACCATTAGAGTAGCCACCAAAAAGCTTTTGATCTTCATAACGAATAAAATTCCACGTATTTCCCCATGTTTCACCGTCTTCTTCAATGGAAGAAAGTACTTCATGATAAACCTTTCCATTGTACTGCACCGTGTCCGTTGACATGGTATACCTGATACTCTGATGGCCTATGAGATAATAATGAACTTCTGTCCAGATGTTTGTGGAATCCACAAAGTTCACTTGTCCATTTAAACCAGTGAATGTAAATCCTGAAATGATAAGAAGAAGTAGTAAGTATTTCATAATTCCAAATTACTTGTTTTTGCTTTCCGGGTTTCATCATCTTACCCAAATGAAAGACAGCCGTCAATTTTTCACCCTTTACCCTTCATCCCTTGCTCCCCAATATCTCATACCCTATGCCCCATGCCCTATGCTCTATGCTCTCTGCTTTTTTCCTACCTTCGCGCTTCGATTACACAAGTTATGATCCAGCCCCCCAAGCGATATCTCGTGACATCGGCATTGCCCTATGCCAATGGACCCTTACATATAGGCCATCTCACCGGCGCATATCTCCCGGCTGATATTTTCGTGCGCATGCTTCGTATGCTCGATCATGATGTAGCTTTTATATGTGGATCCGACGAACATGGAGCCGCCATTACGATACGGGCCCTGAAAGAAAATTCTACCCCCCAAGCGATTATTGATAAGTATCACTCTCTTTTTGAAGAGACGTTTAAAAGCGCTGGGATATCTTTTGATATATACCATCGGACTTCATCGCCCTTACATCATGAAACGTCACAAGAGTTTTTTAGAAACTTATACGCCAAGGGTGAATTTATAGAAGAAGAATCCGAACAATATTATGATCATGAAGCCGGTAAATTCCTGGCCGATAGATACATTAAAGGCACTTGTCCAAAATGCGGAAATCCTGACGCTTATGGAGACCAATGCGAACGTTGCGGTTCTTCTTTAAGCCCTCTTGAATTAATTAATCCGGTTTCTACAATTACAGGCTCCAAACCTGAACTTCGTCCTACCAAACATTGGTACCTGCCTTTGGATAAATATGAAGCATGGCTTCGTACCTGGGTTGAAACAGGAGTACTTGAAGGTGTAGAGCACCATGATCCTGCTGAATGGAAATCTCATGTCATCGGCCAATGCAAATCATGGCTTGATGGCGGCCTTCAACCTCGCGCAATGACAC
>DASXWI010000240.1:0-2601 GCA_036503755.1 Saprospiraceae bacterium
AAAAATGAAACGGTAAGTAATGTTGTGGTTAAGGATATCATCCCTGAAGGAACCTCATTCAAATCTAATTCATCCAACTATCCGGCTGTCAAACAAGGTAACAAACTCTATTTTGATCTTGGCAATATGAATTTCAGTGAAGAAGAAATCATCACGTATTCACTGCAAACATCACCTGGCACCTGGTCACAGCAAAAATTTAAAGATGAAGTACCGGATGACCAAAATGTGTTCTGGATTTCACAAACATTAGGCAGTTCAGCACCCAACCCTTGGATGCTTACAGATTCAATTCCTGCAAATACCGGAAACTTCGCGTGGATGTCACAGGAAGCCACTGACAAAAGTCAGCAGGCATTGGTGCTCAATCCGGATGTATATGCATTCCATGTGGATGGAAATTTACCTACCCTACGATTCTATCATCGCTATCAGACCCAGGCAGGAATTAGTGCTGGTGTTGTAGAAGTCAGAGAAGTGGGCACAACCCGTTGGCAAAGCGTAAGCCAGAATATAATTAGAAACAAGTATCCGGGAGTAGTCGATTACCGAACATTTGTTGCTGCTAATGTAGAGGCCTATTCAGGAAATAGTGGGAATGAATTCAAACCAACTTATGTAGACCTCAGTCCCTGGAAAGGTAAGGACATTCAAATCCGATTTCGATTTGGCACTTTCACTAATACTCATCATGGATTAGGTTGGCTGATCGATGATATTGAATTTATGGATCTCATCTCTTACAATGAAGAAGCATGTGTAACTACAGACCAGGGAGACTTTGCATGCGACACAGCACCGGAAAATGGCACCATCGTAGATTCTAAGGAGGAACAGGTGAGTACGGATCCCCCTTTAAGCCAACTCAACTCACGAATCTATCCGAATCCTGCAACGGATTTAGTAACCGTTGCATTAACATCAGATCAAGTAATCAAAGCCAACATTAGCCTACTCAGTATCGAAGGCAAGTTGTTGTTTGCAGAGACTTTTGATGTGATTGGGAGCGACTACCTGCATATTAATACCAGCACATTACCTGCTGGTGTGTACCTGGTCAAAGTGAATTCGGGACAAAGTCATTATACAGAACGGGTTATTGTACAGAAGCCTTAAGCACATCGACGTTTCCTCTCCATTTTTTAATATAAATTATTATGAAAAAGATTTTTTTGAACCTGTTTCATTTGTGTCTCTTATGGTCTCCGCTTTCACATTATGCCCAAACTACGGATCGCATTGACTCCGATCAGGTTCGCATAGCTCGTGCATATATTCATGAGCATCTAAATGAATTGGGGCTTTCGCCGGGGGATACGACAGCTATGTCCATCAATGATATGTACACAGATAAGAGCAGTGGTATCACGAGGATTTATTTTCTGCAACGGTATAAAGGCGTTCCAGTACATAATGCCATTTTGAATATCAATATTGACAAAACCGGCGATGTCTTCTTTGCAGGAAATCGGTTTGTGAGTGGCCTTGATGAAAAAATAGAAATTTTAGCACCAAAGATAAGCCCTGATGAAGCTGTAAGGTCACTGATTGTACGCCTGGATTTACCAACTCACGATATCAGGACGAAACCAGGTAAAACAGAAGCGAAGTATGTATTTGACAAAGGCATGATTGCGAGGGAGGATATTACTGCCCAGCTAACATATCAAGTTCAGGAAGAAAAAGTTTTATTGGCGTGGGATATCCTCCTTGCTCCAGTTGGAAGCACTGACAAATGGAGTACACGCGTGGATGCCATTACAGGTGAAATACTAGATGAGCATAATTGGACCATCTATTGCCTTCCACATGAAATACCTGTTGGTGAAAGCACAAATGTATGCGAAGAATTGCATGACATGACGCAACTGTCTAAACCTGTGTCCTCCTTACCTCACTATAATGTCTGGCCATATCCTACAGCAAGTCCAAATCATGGGCCAAGGGAATTGGTCATTGCCCCTGTAGATACAATAGCTTCTCCTTATGGATGGCATGATACTAATGGATATCCCGGCGCAGAATATACCATTACGCGTGGAAATAATGTTCACGCCTTTCAGGACAGGCAAGGTACCAACCAAAGCTCCAACGATGAACCAGATGGGGGAACTAATCTCCTGTTTGATTTTCCATTTGATCCATCCAATGAACCGGAAGAATATGTAGATGCGGCTGTTGTCAATCTCTTTTACTGGATCAATTTTATGCATGATTACGCGTATCACTTCGGCTTTGATGAAGCAGCCGGTAATTTTCAACAAAATAATTATGGAAAAGGTGGCCTTGGTACGGATCAGATCAAAGCCATGACCCAACAAGGTGCCAACACAGGCAATGAGAACAATGCCTATTACATTCATGCCAATGATGGAGCTATCAGTTCTATACGTATGTATGAATTCCGAGGCACAAAAAATTTCTTAACGGTCAATGCTCCCGCTGAAATTTCAGGCCGGTTCAAGACAAGTTTTCCCAGCGCTGGTTGGGGTGCCGGAGCATATGTTACAGATGTGCCGGTCAGTGGAGAGGTGATACTGGTAGACGATGGCATTGAAAACCCCTACACAACCGATGCTTGTGAGCAAATTATTAACGCAT
>DASXWI010000241.1:0-2689 GCA_036503755.1 Saprospiraceae bacterium
ATTTTTAGGATCGCTCTTCGCAATAGCATTAAAGGTGGTCAGCGCTGCATTGTAATTTTCATTCTGCAACTGCTTGATGCCTTCCTGTAATGAAGGTACCTGGGCCATAGGCACTGAAGAACAGGCCATCAGTACGCCAAGTACGGGGATAATGAGAAGATTTTTCATGTTCATAGCGTTTAAATAATAAGGGTGCAAAAATGCAACATGTATCGGATGTATTCGGTTCATTTTATGACTTTTATATCGGCAGTTTGGTTGATTTCCAGGCTGCGCTCGGTTTGAAACAAAGGTAATAGACCGGCTTTAAGGACAATTTTCTGACCGATTTCTGCACAAATAAAGGAGGCAAAACCGATCCCAATATCACTCCGGCCTGTTTTTGTAATCAGGTAAAGATCGCGTGTAAACGGATATTTATTGTCTTGCAAATTATACTGGAAAGGCTTTACAAACCCTGCCTGTATTGAATCCAGGGGTCTACTGATGCCAAGCAATTGAATACTTTCTAATACTTGCTTCGTATACGGATTGTCAGTATCACTGATATCACTGTAATCAATAATCCCGATTGCGTTTTCATGTGTCTTGATATAATCAAGTACTTCTTTTTTATCGGACAAAGCATAAAAATGCCCTGGTAAAGTACTTAGGTTAATGAATTGTAAAACTTCCCTGGCGATACCGGATTTGACATTTTCGATGACGAAAATGGGTCCTGAACCCTGGTCTGACATCATGGATTTCAGCTGCTCATACGTATACGTAGTATCTGTTGCTGTCTTGTTTTTGATAAAAGCAATGGCACTTTTTGCAAAAGGAAAATGCTTTGCAATGGATTGCCTTTTCTCCAGGAAGGCAGTTTCTTCGGGCGACAATGTCCTTGTTGTCAATATGACATCAATGCTATCTGCCATAAATTGGCTGAACATATCATATTCATTGATATAACTGATATCAACATGAGCATATGGATAACTACGCTCAAAAATCTCTTCTTCCTGCATCACTATATCCCTTATACTTTCATCGGCCATCATATTCAGCCTTCCCATTGTAGGGGCTTCTATATCTTCTATCTTCCGGTTGCAAGCAATCGAAAGTAGCAAGAGGAAGAATATGCTATATAGGGCTTTATTTTTCATGACTACCTGGTAAGGTCTGTATATAAAGAAGACGTAAGAATCTCTTTTTTTCCGTTAAACCTGCGTTAAGGTTCGTTAAGGGTGCTTTAAGGCTTTTGCGTTGACTAAGAAGGCCTGACTCCAATGGAGATCAGACCTTCCTATCTTGTATATCTTCTGCTGGTATTTACTTTTTCTTCAAGGCCCTGTATGATCTCCATGATCCATAGAGGACAAACAGCAGGGAAAGAATCTCTCCCCAGGGAGAAAAGGGTATTGCTCTTTTGACAAAAATAAAGACACCTACGGCTATATATGTCAGCCCTAACAGAAGAAGAAAGAACTGCCTGATCTTATCGGCATCCATTCTTTACTGAAGGACAAACTTGATCGGTAGCGTAAAGGTCACAGGTACCGCACGTCCATTGTGCATTCCTGGTTTCCAACGTGGCATGCCGTTCACAACCCTAAGGGCCTCTTCGTTACATCCACCACCAATACCTCTTACCACTTTAGCTTTCTGGATATCTCCTTCCTTGGATACGACAAACTGTACGATCACTTGTCCGGAAATTCCATTCTCACGTGCTATGGCTGGATATTTTATTTTGTCATAGATGTATTTATACATCGCCTCTGTACCATTTGGGAAAGTAGGCATCTGCTCTACATAAGCAAACGGTTCCTCTTCTTTTGGCTCCTCTAATACCGGAGGCGCAGAAGGCTCGTCACCCAGTAAAGAAGCATCTACACCACCTTCTTCTCCTTCTTTGGTTTCAGTTGCGATTTCTTTATCCTTGATTTCCTCAATCGTTGGTGGAGGTGGTTCTTCTTCTTTCACCTCTTCGTCCTTTTTCACCACGGGGGGTACAAACTTGATCTGGTCCTTGATTGGAGGAGGATCAACCTTAGGTGGAGGTGGTGGCGGTGGCTTCTTTGGATCAATTGGCGGAGGTTCCGCAAGGGTGACCTCTTTCATGACCAAATCATCTTGTTTATCCGGCATAAATCCCTTGATCATACTGATGATCTGGGGAGAACTCACCACGAGAAGGAAAAACAACATACCTACGATCATAGCACGAGACATGTGCTTATCGTACAAGCGCCTTAAATGGAACGCACCATAGGCTTTGTTTCTACCTTCAAAAACGATGTCATCCATCGAGTTCTTTAGCCATTTTGCATCTTCCATGATTATTTCTTTTTTCTTAACGTAATGATGCAGTCACCTGCATAATTGCATAAAGGTTATTGCCGGCTTTGTCCGGTTCTAAGGGCTACAAGGGAATCAATCGGATCGTTGGGCTCAAGGATGGCGTATCGTTTAACATCATTGATTGACATTTCATCCAACACATCCACAATGTTTTTCACGGTTGAAGCTGGTAAAGGCTTAATCATTACAAACAATTCATCTTGATCTCCCCACTGTTCCTGTACTTCCTTTTGCCTCCGCTGGATATACTTCCGAAGTCCTGTAGGACTGTAATCGACACTATCCAATGAAAGTTCCGTAGTAGCATCAATTTCATCCGGAGAAACATATACATAACATTTGTCCC